>DASYPF010000169.1:0-18351 GCA_036006905.1 Acidobacteriota bacterium | reverse complement strand
TTGGCTTTTACTGGGGGCAAGTTTCTATTTTTACGCGACCTGGAACCAGTGGCTCGCCGGGCTCATCTGTGTTTCCACAACCATGGATTACTTTATTGCCCGCGGTTTGGAATCGACTTCATGTATACGCGCACGTCGTTTGATGTTGAGCGTAAGTTTAGTCGCAAACCTGGGACTGCTGTGCTACTTCAAATACGCCAATTTCTTCTTGCACTCTGTGGAAGTTGCTCTGCGGGCTGCGGGTGCTTCGGCTTCCTTGCCTGTCCTCAAAGTGATTCTTCCCATCGGGATCTCATTTTATACATTCGAGGCGATCAGCTACACAGTTGATGTCTATCGAAGACGCGTTCCAGCCGAGGGGAACCTGGCCAATTTCATGCTATTCATCTTGTTTTTCCCTCACCTTGTAGCTGGGCCCATTGTCCGGCCCAGGCATTTTCTGCCTCAGACTCACCGTCCTAAGCGCTGGGACTGGAGTCGCTTTAACCTCGGCGTTCAATACTTTCTTATGGGGTTGTTTAAAAAACTTGCCATTGCAGACCGCATGGCTCTGTTTGCCGATCCTGTCTTTGCCAATCCTGATCACTACAAGACATACGCCCACTGGGTGGCGTTGCTGGCTTATGCCTTGCAGATTTACTGTGATTTCTCCGGATACAGCGACATGGCAATTGGTTCGGCCCACATGCTGGGCTACAAGCTGCCGCAAAATTTCAACGCACCTTACCTAGCGGCCAATGTCTCAGAGTTCTGGCGGCGGTGGCACATGTCACTATCAAGCTGGTTGCGAGACTATCTGTTCATCCCGCTGGGTGGAAGCCGCTGCAAACTCTGGCGAACAAATTTAAATATTTTGTTGACTATGGCACTGGGCGGACTTTGGCACGGGGCAAATTGGACATTCGTTGCTTGGGGCGTATTGCATGGCCTGTTTTTAATCGTTCACCGTCTCTTCCGCCTGTTTTGCCAATGTCGGCCACGCGTGCAGCAGCTTCTAGACACGATAGGCGGAAGAGCCCTCCGCGTCGGCCTAACTCTTCTGTCTGTCTTGATTTCGTGGGTTTTCTTCCGCGCCAGCAGTTTTGAAGCGGCGGCGACTATGTTAGGACGGTTAGCAACGCGCCACGAGGGGTTGGGGACGACAGTTCCCGACCACAGCTTGTGGTACACAGTGGGACTGGTGGCGGTTTGCCATGTTCTAACCCAAGTCGGCGTCTCGTGGAGGTTGGCCATCCGCTTGCCTGCGCCGGTGATGGGATTTGCCTATGCAGTAGTTCTTGCCTTAGCGCTTGTGCTGGCTCCGGAGGCGGGGAAGGCGTTCATCTACTTCCAGTTTTAAGAGACTTAAGAATCCGATGTCGAATCGGCGGCGCAATCGCGAATTTAAGATGTCACGCCCAAAGTACCGTTTCCAGTCCCGCCGTGCCCGCGCTGCGCTGCTCTGGGGCCTGGTGATGTTTTCTGGACTGCAGTTGGGATTAGCGATTGCCATCGAGTACTGGCTTCCCGAACTACGCGATCCCAACTATGCCCACAGAGCGGCACTGCTGAGGCGCCGCATCGGGACTGAAAGCAACCGAAGCTTAACCGTAGTGATGCTCGGCAGCTCGCGCACCGGAGTGGCTCTGAAAGGAACATTGTTGGACGCAAGGCTGTCCCGGGCAATTGAGAATCCAGTGATCGTTTTCAATTTTGGTCTCCCGGGGGCAGGTCCTGTAACGGAACTACTTAACTTGAAGCGCTTACTGGCTGATAGAGTTAGACCTGATCTGCTTCTGATTGAAGTGTTACCGCCACTACTCGGCGGAAAAGACGCAGTGCCCTGGGAAGCGGCTTGGATTTCCTCCGACCGACTTTGGCACGGTGAGATCGAGTCGCTGGCTCCCTTTGGTTTCGCCACTCGCGAGCTTCGCAGCACTTGGTGGCAGGCATGGCCGATTCCATGGTACTCGCACCGCTTTGCCATACTCAATCTGTTAGCGCCAGGATGGCTCCCTTGGCATCTGCGACAGGATTGGTCGCGCGGGACAGACGACTCGGGCTGGACCGCTCATCCGGAAATTACGCCCGAGTTCTCTCGTTTGGCAACGGAGCGTGCACGCCAAGAATATGCCGTTTACCTCGATGGATTTCGGTTAGGGGGCCCCGCTCTTCGGGCTCTGCAGGGAATTCTATACGAATGTCAGCGAGCCGCGATACCAGCCGGACTGGTTCTGCTTCCCGAAGGAACGGCATTCCAAAGTTGGTATCCGCCGGGAGCTTGGGAGCAAATTTCGGCATTCCTTCAAAACCTGAGCCTCCAATCCGGCGCGCCGCTCATCAACGCCCGAAGCTGGCTGCCGGATGAAGACTTTTCGGATTCTCATCACCTGCTGAGACGCGGCGCCGTCAAGTTCAGCGAGCGGCTAGCTCAGGATGCGCTTTTGCCCTTGCTTAAGCGTCGGAAAGCCTCGGCTACAGCGTCGGAATTTAAAGCACGGCCTCTATGGGATGGGCACGGAAGTTACCGATTAACATCAAAGTAGCCTCTCCATCCCGCATGACACGCCCCACGCCACCGGGCGTCTGGACGCTGAACTGGCTGACCCCTATTCGATGTCGCCTGATCCTGGCGTTAATCGTCACGCTCGGGTTTCTCGCCCACCTGCTCTACCTTACCCGAAATTGTCCACTCGATCTTGCAGGCGATGAAGCGCACTACTGGGACTGGTCGCGGCAACTGGATTTCAGTTACTACAGCAAGGGTCCCTTGGTTGCCTATATCATTCGGGCCAGTTGCGCCATCTTCGGCAATACCATGTTGGCGGTGCGGTTGCCGGCAATGGTCCTGGCAGTTGGGACTTCTATTCTCGTCTACTGGCTAGCCTGGAGATTGTTTGGCAGTGATCGACTGGGGCTCGGAGCGGTATTGTTGACCCACTTGGCGCCCATCTTCGTCGCAGGGAGCCTGTTGATGACGATTGATGCGCCATTTTTCTTCTGCTGGGCGCTGGCAACATGCGCGGCAGCACTCGCAATCTTTGATAACAGAAAATGGGCATGGGCCGCAATCGGTGTATCGGCCGGAGCGGGTTTCCTGGCCAAGTACAACATGTTGATGTGGGTCGCAGGACTGATGTTGTTCCTGGTAATGGACCGACAGTCGCGCCAGCATCTCCGGTCCCGCGGGCCCTGGTTGGCGGTTTGCATCATGTTGACCCTCTCGCTTCCAGTGATCCTTTGGAACACAAAACACGGATGGGTTTCACTGCAGCACGTGGCGGCGCAGACCGGGATGACGAGCGCGGGGCGAAATACAGTGCAAAACTCGCTGGAATTCCTCGGCAGCCAGATTGCGCTGCTGGGCCCTCCACTGTTTGTCCTCTTGGCGTTTGCTGTCGCCGATGCGCTCAGGCGGCCCACGCTGGACCTCGCTTCGCGACAGAGACGCTTCCTTCTTTGGATAGGGTTGCCGCTTCTGGTCGTTGTCCTGCTCGCCAGTCTTGTCACAAAGGCTCAGGGAAACTGGCCAGCCCCAGCGTATTTTACCCTTGTGGTTTTGGCGGCTGGATTTCTTTCCATTCGCATGGAAACCGTTGCAGCACGTAAAAGATGGCGCAGTTGGTCTTTTGCCGCGGTAATCTTCAGCGTCGTAATGTTGTCCATTATTCACAGCACAGAGTCAGTATATCCACTGGTGAGCTGGGTGAACGAGCGTTTCCCTCAGGCGCGTCTGAATATTAGACAATTCGATGTCAGCTACAAGCTCCGCGGCTGGTCGGAACTGGGAAGCAGAATTTCCGCGGAACTGAAAGACCTGGGTGCAGGCGCATTCATCCTGTGTGATCATTACCAGACTACGGCGGAGATGGCTTTCTATGTAGCTGGCCAGCCGAAGACGTATTATGCCGGATCCTATTTCCGCGAACCTTCAGTGCGAAAGCGGTTCAGCCAATACGACATGTGGCCGGATCGGAGCCTGGATTCAACCCAATTGCAAGGCCGGAATGCGATCTACGTGGGAGAAATGAACGAAGATATCGAGCGGGCCTTTGAGAGCGTCCAGCAGGCTACTTTGGTAAGGATTATCCGCCAGGGATTCGAAGTGCGCATTTTTCAATATTGGCGATGTCTCGGCTTTAAGACGATGCAGCGACCGGACACAGGTGGGCAGTACTAATCAGGATGCGGAAAAACTCACCGCGAAGGCGCGAAGAACGCGAAGGCTATTTGTTGACCCGGAACTCTAACGTTGGCATATCCATCAAGCAGTCATCCATTTAGGAGGGCTGACTCATCGAACGTATGCTCTTCATTTGATTCCCTTCGCGTTCTTCGCTCCTTCGCGGTGAGTTTTTCCGCATCTTGCTAGTGACAATCGCCCCAAAAAACCTTAGCAGGGATTTTAGCTCCGTCAAATGGCTCTCGTGCTCGGAGCAATACGGCCTCATCGTTTTTTTTGTATTCGTCGCACTCTTCGGCGCCCTTGTAGAGGTGCGTTCCGCTTTTTTGAAACGGCGCATGACCGATTTGGGAGTCTATCTGCGGGCTGCCTGGGCTGTGCGGACCGGCCAAAACATCTACGCGATGACCGACGACAACGGCTGGCATTACCACTACCCTCCCTTATTTGCCATTCTTCTGGCGCCTCTTGCGGATCCTCCGCCGAATGCAGAGCGAACAGGGACCATACCGTTCGCCGTTACGGTTGCTCTGTGGTACACGCTCAGCGTACTTGCGGTGTTCTGGGGCACTCACAAATTGGGCACAGCTTTGGAACAAACGTCCCCAGACACACTGATGCGGGCGCCACCTCGTGGCTGCCGGCAGTGGTGGCTCTTGCGTGTGTTACCTGTTCTTGTGTGCCTTCCATCGATTGGCCGAACCCTGGCCCGCGGTCAAGTGGATCTTCTGCTGTTGGCGCTGCTGTGTGGCATGATTGGGGCAGCACTTCGTGGCCATCCCTGGCAGGCGGGCCTTTGGCTGGCTGGAGCAATCAGTTTAAAAATCTTCCCGGCTTTTATGCTCTCATACCCCCTTTTACGACGTGACATCCGCTGGCTGGCGGGATGTGCTCTGGGACTGTTTTTGGGTCTGGGATTGATTCCAGCGGTAGTGTTTGGACCCTCGGGGGCGTGGGCTTACCAGCGAGAATGGACGCAAGTTGCCTTGAAACCAGCTTTCATCGAAGGAGCAGATCCATCTCGTGCCAAGGAACGCTTCGAGATGACAAACAGGCATGACCAGTCATTGCAGGCGGTCCTGCACAATACGCTGCACCCCAGGGTTCCACGCCCCCCATATCCGTCACCGGTGACGCGGTGGATTCATTGGCTGGTTGGAGGATTGTTGATAGTACTGACCTTTTTGGCAGCCGGTCGGCCCGCCGGGCAGATCGGGACACTCCTATGCTTCGGGGCGCTGATGGTGGTTATGGTACTGATTAATCCCTTTAGCCACATTCACTATTTTTGTTTGTCGTTGCCACTGGTAACGGGGCTCGTCGCCGCGAATTGGGAGCTGCGAGGCGCCCCCAATCTGGGAACCCGGATGAAGTTATTATTGTGGGCGTACGTCTTGGCCAGCACCCTACCATCGATTCCGGGCTTGGAATTGCTGCGTGATCTGGGCCTGGCGATGTACGCATCGCTGTCACTCTGGCTCGCGGGAATCCTTGTTCTCTGGAGAGTATCGCATTCTCAGGCAGTGGATCGTCCATTGAGGAGCTCACAACGATAAATCCTTTGCATGTGGAGAATGGAAATCAACATCCACTCTCGGGAAATCCACCATCCGCCCGAGTTTGGTTCCTTGGAACTCGTTCTGGATACTTCGGTCGCTTCCCGACACAGGATGTCCTCGACAGATTGACTGAACGCCGCCCACGTTTAGTCGCAACGGAACAGTTTGGAGCGGCCGCGTACTTGTTTGCGCCTGAGCTCAGAAGGTGTGAAAGAATCAGAACCGCGACCGTCAGGGCGCGCGCGGGGAATGTTTGTTCATGCCTCGGCGCCTACAAAATCCGTCATCAACTTAGGAAAATTTCGGCGATCTCGTTGGATTCTCCGCGCGCGCCGTTGTGTTACTTCCCCGGATGGATTTGGCCATCAATGCCAATTGTAGAACCTGAGCCCCCACCGTCTTTGAAATCCGTCCACACAGGCGATCCATTCGTCCCCCGATATCCAATGGGGGTCAAGGTGATGCATTCCCCTCCTGTTCCAGCCCTCCTCGCCTGGCTTTATTATCGGGAATGCGCTTGCTTTCCTTTCCTTATAGCTTGTAGGGGTAAGCTCCATGATTTCAAATGCCCACACTTGGGTGCCATAGCTGGGACGATCATCCTGGGCAAACCTGATTAGTTTGTCTCCAAAGTTCCCAACTCTGCCGGCGGGCCGGGCTGCATGCGGATTCTCTGTTACGATGGGACTCTTGGGGTGTTCGCGCCAAGGTCCCTCCAAACTGTCCGCATAATAGAGGCTGAGCGTGTCGTTTACGTACGGTCTAGGTTCTGTAAAGAGCCACCACTTATCTCGATAGCGAAAGACAGAGGAGTCGGCATAGTCCTTTCCAGCAAGTAAATTTCCAACAAATATCCACTTTACAGGGAAGTCTTCAGATTTATAGAGCCTCACAGATCTGGCTTGTCCGCTTTCTGGAATCATGTAATAGGTGTCGCCAAATTTGAAAACATATGGATAGGATAGGTGAAAAGGCTCGGCAAGAACGATTTTGAGATAAGTCCAATGCAGTCCGTCATTGCTCGATGCAATCCCTATTTCCCCGCGGTTACTCTTCGAGTTGAAAACTTCGAAGAACATGTACCATGTCGCATCTCTCCTGATCATGAAGGGATCAGCGACAAACTTGGCTGGCACGTCGGTGACGTCCTCAGCTGACAAAACCGGGTTTCGAATGGTTTGAGGAGAGCTGAGGCGAAGAGGAGATTGGCCCGTGTAGATACCGATGGACCACTCCTTCTGACGGGTTACATGGGGAACTCCCCCGAGTCGAGACAGGGATGCCACAACAATTGCGCATCCAAACGCCATTGCCAGAATGGCAATCTTCTTCTTGACAGATTTCATGAGCATACTTCGCGGTTTGAGCTTTTTGATTTTTTCACAGCTTCTCACGGGTACGGTTCTGACTCTTTCACCATTCTCAGGGTTGGGCGGGTGCGTCTTCACCTTGAACTAAGCGCATCGAGATTTGGAATCAGACATAACGAATTAACGATGGTTGTCGCGCGCATTGACAATTGAATGACGACAGGGGTTGGTTCTGTGTCACCTGCATCGAGTTGTCCAGCCGTAGCTAAGGGCGGCGCGGGCCGCATCACGGCTCGACGGAATATGATTGTACCAGGACTTTGTTGCGCAGCGCCCTGGGTGTGCATAGGGCTCGTAGTCTTCGCGGTGGCTTGCCGATTGCGGTTACTTCTGGCGGCGCAGTCGTATTGGTACGACGAAGCTTACTTGCTGATCAACGTCAAACAGGAAGGTCTTGTCGAATTGCTCGCGATGATGCTTCGACCACAGGCCGCCCCACCCGTATATGTATGGATCTTGCGGGCACTTTACCAGATTCTCGGGATGTCCGAATGCGTTATGCGCTTGCCCGCTGCGATCGGCGGCGCACTCTCTGTAATTCTCGCCCTTCCTCTGAGCGAGCGGTTGGTGGGAAAACCTGGGAGCCTATGGGTTCTTGCGCTAAGCGCGGCATCGTTTCACGGCCTCACTCTGTCAAACGAGGTGAAGCCCTATGCGATCGATGCCCTGCTGACCGAGACGATCCTTTTTGCCGGGATCACCTACCTCGCACAGGACGAATCGGTTCGTCGTTGGGGCAACAGCGCCCTTGCAGGGCTGGTGTGCCTGGGCGCTGTCGGAGCGTGGGTTTCCTACCCTGCTGCATACGCGCTGGCGGGAGTAGGCGTCGCATGGGTAGTGGAAGCAGTCCGCCGCCGCCAACGTGCAGTCTGGCTCGGCCTGGCACTATATGGCTGCGCAGTACTGCTTTCTTGGACGTCGCTGTGGTATCTGGCGGCGCGACACCAGCGTACGCCCGAACTGACGACATATTGGCAAAGAGGTTTTATCAATATCTCCTCCGCTTGGTCCGCTCTGGCCACGAGCATGACCATTCTGCGGAAGATCGGCGACTATGCCTCAACGGGATTAGGAATTCCTCTGTTGCTGCTCGTACCCGTCGGATGGGCCGTTCTTGCCCGCCGCGGTGTGGCGGCGCCGCTGATGCTGGTCGCGACTCTGCTGTTCGCGCTTCTCGGAAGTGGGTTGATGCTTTACCCTTTGGATGATCGGTTGACGTTCTTCGCAGCGCCACTTTTTTGGCTTTCTGCGGCAGCGGCCATCGCGGCGATTGTGGAGCGACTTGTGAGTCCCTGGGGCTGGCTGCTGGTTGCAGGCCTGCTGTTGTTACCGGCCGCCGATCTCGTCCGAGTAGTTCCAGTCATTTGGCGCGGTTCCTACGGTCCCGAATTCCGCGAGGCCTACCAATATTTCCACACGCACCGGCAGAGGAATGACCTCGTGTGGCAGCCCTTCCCTGAAGTGTACGAGATTTATCATGGGCTCAGATGGGAAGGATTCAACGCCTCCGTCGCGCCCGACCAAGTAGTGAAGGAATCTTGTGGTCATCGGCTCTGGCTTATTACACCGCCGGACCACGCGACGTCAAGTTTTGGTCCGCTCGCGCGGCTCCAGTTGTGCTTGATGAAGGCGGGCTGGGCCGTCCAAACTGAACGGCGGTTTCGCGGCCTGCTGGTTCTGCTGTACGAAGAGCGTGGCCCGGCCGAGGTCGGTATCTCTCAGTTCGGAAACCGCTCGAGCTGCTCATGCCTGGATAGCTGAGCCCGTTAGCGGTGTGCTGCTTCGAGACCTGAAACATCCTGGTACGAACGGGACCGCCTGCTGCAAAGCCAGCAGCGAAGATGGACCCGAAGCGACCAAACATGACCGACGCACGAAGCCCCAGTTGTCTCATGTGTTAGTTTCTGTCGCGAGACAGGTAGCGTCAGAGCCCGGAGCGTAAGCGACGGGTTACGCCCAAGTAACGTTCTGCCAGACGAAGGTTTGGATCGCCGACTTACTCTGGCGTGACCCGTCGCTGACGCTCCGGGCTCTGACGCTGGCGGGTTTTGCGACAGAAACTAGTCAGCTATTGGACCTCTCGCTCGCCGCTTCGTTCAGCAGAATTGCCTTAAAGACTTCCAAGGTTTGGAAAAATCGGTGAGCGTGGTTTTAGGGAAGTGATAGCATTTAGGAAGCAAAAGCCTCGAAATAATGTGACTGCATCTTAACACGGCCGTGCACGAACTGGAAAATCCATCAATTATTCATTTTCCCGCCATGCCCATCCAGGGTTGGAACGCTGTTGCCAAGCGAGCAATGGATGTCGCGGGCGTGCTCTTACTAATGCCTCTGTTTGGAATTCCCATGTTAATCCTTGCTTTTCTCGTTAAGGCAACGAGCCGAGGACCGATACTTTTAAGACAGGAGCGCATCGGGCTAGGTGGAAAGAAATTCACCATGCTTAAGTTTAGAAGTATGCATGCTGAGGCGGAAAAACAGACCGGACCCGTCTGGACTCAAAAGAATGACTCACGTCGCACCCGTCTGGGCGTTTTTATGCGCCGTTTCAGCCTGGATGAACTACCACAACTTTTTAACGTGCTGCACGGCGACATGAGCCTAGTGGGTCCGAGGCCAGAGCGGCCACACTTTCTCCCGGAACTAATCCACAGGTTTCCCCATTACATGCGTCGCTACGATGTTAAGCCCGGAATAACTGGATGGGCGCAGGTCAGTGGACTTAGGGGAAACACTTCGGTCGAAAAGCGTCTGCTCCATGATCTCTATTACATCAACAATTGGTGTCTTAAATTTGACTTTTATATTCTTCTCTTGACTCCGGTTGCCGGATTAATGGACAGCAATGCTTACTGAGAGCGACACAGGGGACAATACTATATTTGGCAGCCGCAAGTGGATGGTTATGGCTGTGTTGCTCGCGGTGCTGATCCAATTGGCTGTAGCGACACGTTCGCCTGTTATTGCGCCGGATGGCGTCGTGTTCATTAGACTGGCAAAAGCCCTGAACCTGACACCGCTGGCCGCGATGCGTCAAGCCGATCAACATCCCGGTTACCCCGCAATGATACTGGCTGCCCGATGGATCCTGGGACCACTGATAAACGACAAGGGGGTTTTCTCTTGGATTTGGGGAGCGCGCGTAGTCTCAGGTATTTTTGGTGCAGCCTCTGTTGTCGTCATATGGCTTCTGGCCAAATGCGCTTTTGATAACCGAGTAGCCGGCGTGTCCGCGATCCTCTTCGCGGCTCTTCCGCTGTTCCGGCAGAATGCGGCGGACACCCTGAGCGACGCACCCCACTTATTTTTCTATCTGCTGTCAGCGTGGATGGGCGCAGAAGGTTTTCTTCGGCGAAATTATTTATGGTTTTCCGGAGCGGGGCTGGCAAGCGGGCTAGCTTACTGGATTCGGCCGGAAGGACTGAGCGTGGCGATCGTCCTTGCAATGCTACTGCTGTTTTGGCGCGATCCGCGCGTGCGCATGCAACGCAAAACGTTGTTGTTGTCCCTGTGCGGTCTGACATTTGGGGCAATCGTTATTGCAGCCCCCTATATGATCCTCTCAGGCAAGTTCACCAGTAAGAAGGACCCTCTGAAGCTGGTGGCGGGCGGCACTGAGCAAAAACAGGATTTGCTCCTGCTTTCCCTTGTCAAGGGTGCCAGTCCAATATTTCGGGAGGTCGTGCACGGATTCTGCTATGTGCTTCTATTTCCTCTGTGTCTCGGCCTGTTTGCGCGTGGACGACGGAGAGGAAATCACGCAACGAGCTTTTTATTTGGAATGCTGCTTATTTTTCACATCCTCATTTTGCTGGGTCTGTACGCGCTGTCGCATTACATAGCGGATAGGCATGTTTTTCCAATAGTCGCCTTCGCACTCCCCTGGATATCATCCGGGACGATTTATTTCGCAAACGAATTGCGCTCATTGATCCCAGTACATTACCGTTATGCGCAATTGAACTATTCCGATTGGGTATTAGGCCTGGTTCTCTTCCTCCTGCTTGCCGGGATGGTGCCGCGAAGCCTTCGTCCGCTCAATCGGGATCACCTCTCGGTCATGGAGGCTGCGCAGTGGGTGGGCGCACACGCCGGCCCAGGCGACGCGGTCCTCTCAAATTCTCCCTACGTCCCCTTTTACGCAGATTTGCCTGGTGGGATGCTGGACGCCTCTGATGCGGCCATTGCGGCAATGTTGCCTGGAGCCTCCGCCTACCGCTTTGTGATACTGGAATCAGGGTCTAAGAATTTCCGCTCAGACTGGATCGCGCAGCTATCAGCCCGCTATAGGCAGGTCGATCTTCGTTGGAAACATCGCGGTGAACAAGAGGTTATTCTGCTGCATCTATGCCAATCGGCGTTTTGAGCAGTTGTTTGAGAATCAATAACTATGAAAAAAGAGCGCAAAACGTTGTCCATGGAGTTGCAGTTGTCCTCTTTTATGCACTGTTCTACATAGCATTTTTTGCGCCGGTCTTGTTCCAGAGACGGTTGTTAGCTCCAGGCGACGCTTTAGATTTTTTTCTACCGGCTTTTTATTCTCCACGAACACTCTGGACCCCCCTTCTGTTTTCCGGATTCCCAGTCTTAGGGGATCCGCAAAACATGTCTTACTATCCGGTGGCGCTTCTGTATTCCTGGATACCTCATTCCTGGAATGCATTCGTCATTTCCGCCTATGTCATGGCGAGTTGTTTTACCTATGGATATATTTACCGGCTCACCACATCGCGCCTGGCTGCTTTGGTCGGCGGGACGACGTACGGACTGAGCGGATTCTTCATGGCTCATCTCGGGCACACCAGTATGATTCACGCTGCTGCCTGGATTCCTTTGATGATTTGGACCTTCGAGGAATTACGCCGCAGGATTTCCGCGGGATGGTTTTCAGTAGCTGCTCTCGCCGTCGCAAATTGTGCTTTGGGCGGGCATCCTCAGATATTTCTCTTTTCTACCACTCTCTCATTTTGCTACTTGGTGTGCGCTTCCAGACGAGCGCCATCGGGAACAGTCCCCTTCTGGCTCGCCGGTCTGAGTAGTCTTGTACTAGGCGCTGGGCTGGCGGCGGTCACCTTACTGCCCATGGTAGAACTTACCGCGCTTAGCCAGCGGGCACAATGGCCCTTGGAACAATTCCTATCTTACCCCCTGTACCTCAGGGAATTACCTCGTTTTCTCTTCCCGTATCTCTACGGCGGCTTTTGGAACCCGATTTCCAACACGCTCACGCCGTTCTTCGGTGCAACCGGTCTTGCCGAAACAACCGGCTATGTTGGCTTGCTTCCTCTGCTTCTGGCAGGAGTCGGATTTGCGTTGACCGGAGATAGGTTCCAAGGTCGGTTCTGGACGGCGGTGGCGATTTTCGCTCTATTAATGGCTTGCTCCAAGGAGATTCCGCTGGCTCGTTTCTTGTACCATTTATATGGATACAATAGGACTCGAGTTCAACCACGGCACCTCGTCGAGTTCTCGCTGGCAGTCAGTGTACTGGCCGGTTTGGGGATTAAAGCTCTAGCTGACACGTCCGCGCTCAAACGGCTACAGGCAGTGCGCCGCGCTACTACAACTGCGGCGGTTGGCTTGCTACTGGCACTGCTGGCATTCATTTACTCCGGTGGGAATTTAAACAAGCAACTGGCCCATCTCAACGTTTCCAATGTGCCGCTTCTTCCTTGGCGCAATCCGGCAATTAGCATTCCGCTGCTAGTGATGTTAGCTGGTAGTCTGGTCCTTTACTACTGGAGCCGGCGTCACACAAAGTTTTCGGCGGCACTGTTGGTTCTCGTTCTAAGTCTGGACCTGGGTTCCTTTGGCTGGCTCTGTGAATGGCGCTATAGAGTTTCGAAGCCGGAAGATCTTCAAGTACCTGATGTTCTGACAAGCTATAAGCAGCGGCTTGTCAACAGCGGTCAGCGATTATTATCCATGACGCCGTCTTTTGGACCGGCGGAAACGGCTCCGGCTAATCTGTCCAGGCTATGGGGTATTCCCAACGCCAGAGGCTATAACCCTCTGATCTTAAGCCGGTACAGTGAACTATTGGACCAATCTGTTCCTGCTTACCAGGTGTTCAGTGATAACAATCGAAGCTTGGACATCCTGTCAGTTGTTTATGTGCTGGTTCCGAAGCCTTTTCTAGGAGATGGAAACAATTCAGCCGCAGATCACGTTAATCGCGACGGTGACGTTCCCAGGTACTTGCAAAATCCGCGCCGCTGGCATCATGTGGACGACTTTCTCCACACCGCGGTCTCTGAAAATGGACATGCAATGCCTCGTGCCTGGCTGGTGCCTAAAACTATTCCTCTTCAACCGCACCAGATTCTAAGAGCGATCCAGGAATCAACGCTGCCCGATGGCCGCGCCTATGATCCATCTCAGGTCGCCCTGGTGGAAGAGCCGTTTGTGTTTGACGTCGAGAATCCTGATTCCCATGCAGCAGCCAAAGTGGCGCAGTTGTCCGACACCCGCATTGAAGTCCATACCGAGTGCGGCACGCCTGCCTTTCTGGTGTTAAGTGATGTCTACTATCCAGGCTGGCGGGCAACCATCAATGGAGAACCAGCCCATATTTTCCAGACCAACTACGTTTTGCGAGGAGTTAAAGTACCAGCGGGTTACAATGTGGTTTGTTTTGAATTTAGGCCCCTCAGCTTTTATTCCGGCGTCGCGGTGAGCAGTTGTTCACTACTATTGACGATGGCAATCTTAGCCGGAATTATTCACGAACATTCACCGCAGAGACGCAGAGAACGCAGAGGTAACGCAGAGAACAGGGCTGAAGCTTGAGGTATGAAGACTCCTGGAGATGCAGGGTGTTCGGCATATTTTTAGTCTTCATACCTCAAGCTTCAGCCCTGTGCTCTGTGCCACCTTTGTGTTCTCTGTGCCTCCGTGGTGAATATCCGTGAATAATCCGGGTGAGCGCTGCACGGGCCAGCAGCAAACTACCTCAAACGGCACAGCTTCAAATTTTCATGAAAAAGGTCTACATCAACGAACCGGACTTCAGTATCGACAGTTTGATATCTAAAATCCAGGAAGGAGCCAAGAGGCATCGAGGAATCTCAACAACTGGCACTACCCGCGTAAATACCTTGAAGCCGCTCGCCTTCCGGCCCGAATTTCAACGTAACAGCGACGATTGCTACCAGGTCAACGAGTTGCTGCAATTCCACGACCGCGCCTTTTTGCAGAACGCATATCAGGCTATCCTCAAGCGCGCGCCGGATGTGAGCGGCTTTACGGCCTTCATCGAAAAGCTGCGAGCCGGGCGTCTTTACAAAATAGATATCCTGGCTCGTCTACGCTATTCGTCGGAAGGCCGAGCTAAGAAAGTTCGTGTCAGGGGTCTCCTGATACCCGCCGTGTTGAGCCAGTTGGGCCACCTTCCAGTCTTCGGCTATTTGGTTCGTTTTGCCGTTGGGCTGGTGCGATTGCCCTCGATGATTGGGAGCCAACAACAGTTCCAGGCAGTCGTGATGGCTCAGCAACAGCAGATTGCGGATTATGCCGATAGGATCAGTGTCGATCTGCTGAACCATGTCAAGGAAGAGTCTGAGGCTCTCGCTCAATTGACGCTGCAGTGGCAGCGCGTGACGAGATTGCTGGAGGAAACGCGTCAGTACTCGCCTGGTCTGCAACGCGACCTCGACGCGTTTTATGTTTCATTTCAAGATCAATTTCGCGGCAACCGCGAGGAGATCAAGAAGCGCCTGAGCGTTTACCTGCCGCTCATCAGGGGAACGACAATCGGGTCGGCATCAATGCCGATCCTGGATGTAGGCTGTGGCCGCGGTGAGTGGTTGGAGCTTCTGCAGCAAGAAGGTCTAGAGGCATCGGGAGTGGAAGCCAATCGCCTTTTAGTCAGGTTGTGTACCGAGCGTCGGTTTAAAGTTATCGAAGATGACTTAATGCATTATTTAGGCGGGTTGCCAGATGCAAGTCTCGGCGCAGTCACAGGGTTTCACGTCATTGAACATTTGCCGTTCGGGACTTTAATTCGGCTGCTAGATGAAGCCGTACGGGTGCTCAAGCCACACGGGATGGTGATCTTTGAAACTCCAAATCCACAAAACATTCTAGTCGGAAGTTGCAGTTTTTATCTTGATCCGACCCACTATCACCCATTGCCAAGCCCCCTGATGCGATTTCTGATCGAATCAAAAGGCTTGTCCGGGGTGCAGATCATAAACCTGAATCCGATGGATGCCACGAGACTTTCTGGCGACAGCGACGTGGTTAAACTATTCAACGACTACCTCCACGGCCCCATGGATTACGCCGTTTTGGGTTGGAAACCCTAACTCGGCGCAGAGGACATTCACGGCAAGACGCCAGCTGCTAGCGTAATACACGCTTGTAGCAGAAGAATTAGTACCGGTTAGCACGCGTTATTCACAAACATTCAACACAGAGGCACAGAGGACACGAAGATAGCACAGAGAATAGGGCTGAAGCTTGAAGTATGAAGACCGAAACAGGTAGGGACAGGATGCAGTCTTGACGAGTCTTCATACCTCAAGCTTCAGCCCCGCTCTCTGTGCTATCTTCGTGTCCTCTGTAGTGCTAACTGTCAATTTCTTTTTCAGCCGCAAAGATTGTAGGCGTCGGGTTTTTACTGATGACCGATGACTGATGACTAATGACGCTTTGCTTGCGGCTCCGCCGCGCTAGGCCTCTGTGTTGAATGTTTGTGAATAACGCGTGCTAACCGGCACCAATTCTTCTGTTACAGTGTACTAGCTCTTCGCAATGCGAATCTTGATTGCTACAACGCAAGTTCCCTTTGTCAAAGGGGGCGCGGAAGCACTCGCAGAAGGCTTGCGGGAGGCATTACAGAAGGCGGGGCACGAGACAGAGATCGTTGCCGTGCCTTTCAAATGGCACCCACCTGAAAAGATTCTGGACCAGATGCTGGCCTGTCGCCTCCTCGACTTGTCGGAAGCGGCCGATCTTCTTATCGGCCTGAAGTTTCCGGCTTACCTCATTCCTCACCCTAATAAAGTTCTGTGGATTGTACATCAGCACCGCACTGCCTATGAGCTTTGGGATCATACCTTCGGAGACTTGATTTATGCCCCCAACGGCGCCGAAATCCGTGACGCCATTCGGCAGGCAGACCGCCAACTCATCCCGCGGTCAAAAGCTATCTTCACTATCTCTATTAATGTTACCAGGCGGCTGAAAAATTATTGCGCTATAGATTCCACTCCACTCTATCACCCGCCACCATATGCGAATCAATTTTACAGTGCGCCAGCCGAAGATTATCTCTTCTTTCCCAGCCTGCTTTCTCCTCCCAAACGTCAATCGTTGGTGCTCGAAGCCCTCGCGCAGACCAGCCAACCGGTCCGCGTACTATTCGCGGGAACTTCCGATCGTCCGGCTTACTCTGAGGAACTGAAAGGTCTATCGCGCAAGCTGAAGGTGGAGAACCGAGTGGAATGGCTGGGGCAGGTCAGTCAAGAAGAGAAGCGCACTCTCTACGCTCATGCTCTGGGCGCCATCTTCCCACCGGTGGATGAGGATTACGGCTATGTGACGCTGGAAGCAATGTTGGCTTTCAAGCCCGTCATTACCTGCGCGGATTCAGGCGGACCCCTGGAGTTTGTTCGCCATAAGAAAACAGGATTGATTGCGGAACCGAAGGCGGAAGACCTGGCTGCAGCGATGGATGAATTGTGGGAGAATCGACAGCGGGCTGAGGAATTGGGAGAAGCGGGTCACATGCTCTACGATCAACTGGACATTTGCTGGCACGGAGTTGTCCGCAAACTGCTTTCATGAAATTAAACTGGTTTTCACCGCTGCCACCTGCCAGGACTGAGATTGCCAATTACACGTTACGATTGCTTCCATTGCTTTCTCGGCAAGCCCACCTGACGCTGTGGACTGACCAGAACGAGTGGGAGGAGCAACTGGAGAATTATGGGGAAGTGCGCCGCTACCGGCTTGAGCAAATGCCGTGGGCCGATGTCAACCGTGGCGACGTAAGTATCTTCCACATCGGTAACAACATAGAGTTTCACGAATCCATCTGGTGGGTCAGCCGCTGCCATGCAGGGCTGATGATCCTTCACGATGTATGCCTGGTTTACCTCTTCAACGGCCTCTATACTGCCCAGCGCAGTGCTCTGGAAGCTTATTTCGACCAGAGGCCAACGTTCTTTGGCAATTGGAGAAACCTTGATGGTGCCGCGTCTGAGCAGGCCGATCCAGACAGCGCCGACCCTATGTGGCGGCATTACCCGTTGACCCTGCTTACGCTGGAAAATGCGCTTGGGGCGATCGTTCACACGCAAGGCGCTTTCGACAAGCTTAAACAAGAAAATCTCTGGCCAGTTGCTTACGCCCCCTTGCCATTTTCCCCGAAGTCTTGCGAGATTCACAGCGATCCATCGACCCTGCACAAGAGCCGGGCTGGTGGTCGACCCCCATTTCGTTTAGTGATATTCGGCTTTCTTGGCCAAAATCGCCGGTTAGATGCGGTGCTCAAGGCGCTGTCAGATTTTTCGGGGAGAGATCAATTTCATCTGGATGTGTATGGAGAGTTATGGAATCACGAAGATGTGTGCGCGCAAATCCGTTCGCTAGGCCTGGAGGAACTAGTGGACCTCCACGGTTTTGTATCTGATTCAGAGCTGGATGCTGCTCTGTGTGAAGCCCACATGGCAATCAACCTGCGCTATCCCACGGCGGGCGAAGCCTCAGCCAGCCAGCTCCGTATCTGGGCACATGCGCTGCCGAGTCTGGTCACAAAGGTAGGGTGGTATGCGACCCTTCCTTCTGATGCAGTCGCTTTCGTACGTCCCGCGCATGAAAACACCGATATACAATCGCACCTGCGGGACTTTCTTGCCGACCCCGGGCGATTCGCCAGAATGGGTGAGAAGGGACGCTACATCTTGGAGAATGAACACACACCGGATAGATATGTACAGACTATCCTGGCCTTGGCAGCCAAAGCCGAAGTCTTTCGACCTCGCGCTGTCTCTTATAGATTGGCTGAGCGTGTGGGAGGATTGATGAGCGACTGCATGGATGCGAACGCATCGGAACAAGCGTTCAGAAATGCAGCGGCGGAGATTTACACGTTGACAGGGAAGGCGACGAAAGGGAGGGCGGCGAACTGAAAAAATATTTCGTATGCCTTCTCGCTGTTGGCAGTATCGCCTTCTTGCTGCGCGCGTCGCTTATTATCATTCTGGGTACTTACCAAAACCCGGTTGTCTACGAGCACCTCGAGATTGCGCAAAAC
>DASYPF010000168.1:0-9030 GCA_036006905.1 Acidobacteriota bacterium | reverse complement strand
CGCTGCCTCGACTTTCGACCTGCGACTTTCGACCTGCGACTTTCGACTTTCAACTTTCGACCTTCGACTTTCGACTTTCGACCTGCCACTTTCGACCTGCGACTTTCGACCTGCGATGTCGACCTTCGACTTTCGACCTGATAACTCACACTCTCCCCGCGCTCCCTTACGGTCGCGGTTCTATTTATCCCCCTCATATCCCCTCATATCTTCCTCATATCCCCCGAGTCACACAAAACAATTTTTCCGTTTCCGCCATCAGCCATTTCCCGGGAACTTCCGCCTGGCATAACTCGTATTCCCATCCAGCGACGAGGAAAATTTGGGCCAAGTGTAATTTTTTGCGTTTCACCTTCGTTTCTGTCTTTGGAGACGATAAAAAGGAGGCGAATCCTTTGCAGGCTGCGATTCAACCGGAATCAGATCCTTGGACGCCGGGAGAGCTGGAACGGCTGTTTGCCGAGCACCATGACTTGGTATTCCGCACGGCTTACCGAATCACCGGGAATCTGATGGATGCTGAAGATGTTTTGCAGACGCTGTTTTTACGTCTGATTCGCCGGGAAACTGCAGTTCAGATGGAAGGCGCCCGAAGCTATCTGCACCGGGCAGCCGTCAACGCCGCGCTGGATATCGTGCGGCGCCGCAGCAGGATCCGGAGCGTATCCCTCGACGATGATGACGCGGGGCGCATTCAGAATCCTAGACCGGATCCCAGCGCAATTTGCAGCAATTCCGATTTGCACGCCTGGCTCCGCAGCCGCATTGCAGAATTGAATCCCCGGGCAGCCGAGATCTTTGTCCTTCGTTACCTGCAAGGGTGCAGCTACCTGGAGATCGCTCAAACGCTGGGGATTCCCAGGCCGACGGTTGCTGTGATACTGCACCGTACCCGCGCTCGTCTCCAAAACGAACTCCGCTCGTTCTTGGGAGGAACGCAATGACATCCAAAGATAGAAATATTCTAAACGAGACGATCCAAGAAATCCGCGATGAGCAACTCGATGCGGCCAGAGTACAGGAAGCCGCCGCACGAGTGTGGAATCACGTGCGCCAGGAACTCACCGACCGGCCAGAGGAAGTTCCTGCCGGCGACAAATACGTCACAGCAGAATCAGGTCCACGAATAGTGGAAAAAATCAGCAATTGTTCGGACTTCCAGTCCTTGATTCCGGCTTATCTTTCCGGCGCTCTGAATCCATCACGCGCGTTGTTGCTGGAAGATCATACTCGAGAGTGCATTTCTTGTCGCAGGGCGCTGCGCGCGGCGCGTCAAGGTGTCGCTTCGCCTGTCGTAGACGCCAGTGCGCGGAACGCGGCTGCCGGAGACTTTCAGCGAATCATATGGCGCTGGGGAATTGCAGCCGCGATTCTTATAGGAATAGTGCTTACGCAACTGGACAAGCTGCAGTGGCTGCTTCCATTGCCTGCGGAGACCCGTGCCATCGCCCAGACGGTCGATGGAACATTGTTTCGTGTTGCCGGATGGAACGCGCAAGCTATGACGGCCGGCGACAAGATTGGACAGCGTGAAGCGGTGCGCACGGCGATGAATTCCCGCGCAGTCATTCGCCTGGCCGATGGATCGCGGGTAGAAATGCGCGAGCGGTCGGAGCTTTCTCTGGAGGCAGCCCGCGACGGCACCACGGTTCGGCTGGGGCGCGGCAGCGTGATAGTGGAAGCCGCCCGGCAGCGCGACGGCCATCTCTATGTTGCAACTCCCGATTGCCTGGTGTCGGTGACCGGCACCGTGTTTTCCGTCAACAAAGGAGCCAAGGGTTCGCGCGTGTCCGTCATTGAAGGAGAGGTGGCGGTGCAGCAAGGGAAGACCCGGCAGGTACTGCGTCCCGGAGAGCAGCTGGCTACGCATTCCAGCCTGGCCGCGGTTCCAGTGGAACAAGAAATCGCTTGGAGCCGGAATGTTGACGCCCACATCGCTCTGCTGCGCGAACTGAAGAATGTAAGCAGGGAATTGGCAGGAAAGCTTTCCGGGCCGGCCCTGCGCTACGACTCTCGTCTGCTTCCGCTGGTGCCGGAGGACACCGTCATCTATGCAGCTTTTCCCAACATCAGCGAAACGTTGGGCCATGCCTTCGACATTTTCCGGCAGCGAGTAAGTGAAAATCCGGACCTGCAGCAGTGGTGGAAGCAGCAGGCGCGCAGCGGGGGCAACAAGCCGGATCTGGAGGAAATGATTGCGCGAATCCGGCGCCTGGGAAGTTTCCTGGGTGACGAGATAGTGATTGCCGTGCCTAAGTCGGGCGACCGCTATGATCCGCCCGTTCTTTTGGCCGAAGTGCGCCGACCGGCCGAGCTGGTGGCGGCGTTGGAAGACGATGCGGCGCGGCTGAATTCCGGGTCCGAGCACGGTCCGGTTTTGCGCGTGGTGCACAACGAAGAAGCGCTCAATGGTCAACAGTCGGCGGTCATCGGTCGTCAGTCAGCAGTCGGCAGTCGAAGGTTGCGTGCACCGGCGTCAGAGCCCGGAGCGTCAGCGACGGGTCCCGCTGGAGTGTCAGCGGTGATCAGTGATCGGTCGTCCAATCCGAGACTCATATTTGTCGGGAACGACATACTAGCATCTTCTTCTTCGGCAGAGGAGCTGCAGCGTCTATTGATGGTCAAGAATGGATCTGCCGGTAATAAATTCCTCGGCACAGGCTTTCATTCGCGTATCCGAAGCGCTTACCAGGAAGGAGCGGGCTGGCTTTTTGCCGCCGACATGGAGCGCATCCTGAAAGATACTCCCCAGAGTCGACGGCGCCAGGACGATCGCTTCGCCCATTACCTGGGGATTCCGGACGTCCAGCAGGTCGTCGTCGAACAGAAGTCTGTGGCGGGTCAAACGGAGAACCGGGCAATTGTCAACTTCAGCGGGACGCGGCAAGGTCTGGCCGGCTGGCTGGCCGAGCCGGCTCCCATGGGAGCTCTGGATTTTGTTTCGCCCGAGGCGCTCGGCGTAGCTGCCTTCGCCGTCAGAAATCCGGCGTCGCTAGTGGATGAACTTTTCGCCCTGCTTCAAAACACCGATTTGCGGGCCTGGCAGAACGTGCTGGAATTTCAGAAAGAGCACGGCGTAGATATTCGAGGCGACATTGCCGCGCCCCTGGGCGGTGAATTCTTGTTCGCCGTGGACGGCCCGCTGTTGCCGAATCCTTCCTGGAAAATTGTAGTAGAGGTTTACGATGCGGCCCGCCTCCAAAATACACTGCAGTGGGCGGTCGCGCAGATCAACCAGGAAGCGGCGAAAGACGGCAAGCCCGGCTTGATGCTGACGCAGGAGTATTTCAATGGAAAGACTTTTTACAGGCTCGCATCGGAGGAGAGCGGCTACGAAGCTGATTATGTTTTTCACAACGGCTACCTGGTCATGGCGCCCAGCCGGACGCTGGTGATTCAGGCGCTTCAGTATCGGGATACTGGTTACACGTTGGGCAGCTCGGCTGCGTTCAAATCTCTTCTTCCGGTGGATGGCCGCGCCCATTGTTCGGCGCTGTTTTACCACAACGTGGCGCCGGTGGTTGGTTCGCTGGCGCAGCATCTGCCGCAGTCAGAGAGCAAGTTGACACCCGATCAGACGAAGTCGCTGCAGGAGATCGCCGCGCAGACGCCTCCGACGCTCATTTGTATTTACGCGGAAAAGGACCGCATCATTGTTGCCGCCAAAGGAGAGTTCTTCGATCTGGGAACGCTGGCCGGTTTCGGCAGCCTGGGTGATCTGTTGTCAAAGGGAAAAATTTTGCAGAGGAAGAAATAGGGGTTGGGGCTGGGGGCTGGGGGCTGGGGGCTAGGGGATGGGGAATGGGGGATGAGGGACGCGGAGATACGGGGACACGGGGACACGGGGAGACAGGAACGCGGGGAGGCGGGTATCTCCGCGTCGCCGTGTCACCGCGTCCCGGGGTCTCCCGATCCCCCCAGCCCCCAGCCCCAAGCCCCAAGCCCCAAGCCCCAAGCCCCTATCCCCTAGCCCCCAGCCCCCAGCCCCAAACTAACGAATGCAACCTTATTTAGAGCTCGACAACTTAAGCGTTCGTCTTGGCTCGCGCCTGGTTCTGCAGAACCTGCGGGGCACGTTTTCCGGACGCGCCATCGGCCTGCTCGGACCCAATGGGGCAGGCAAAACGACGTTGCTGCATACGCTGCTCGGGTTTTTCGAGCCCAGCGAGGGCACCGCGCGGGTATTTGAATGCGATATCCGTGCCGACCTGAAACGGATCCGACGGCAGATCGGATATATGCCTGAAAGCGACGCGTACATTGCCGGCATGACCGGAATACGGTTTGTGCGGCTGATGGCCGAACTGTCTGGCCTTCCCGCTGCCGAAGCGATGGAACGAGCGCATGAAGTTATGTTCTACGTAGGATTGGGCGAGGCGCGCTATCGCAAGATCGGGACTTATTCGCAAGGGATGAAGCAGTTGGTCAAGCTCGCTCAGGCAATCGTGCATGGACCGAGGTTGCTGTTTCTCGACGAGCCGACCAACGGGTTGGATCCCCCCGCGCGCCAGCGCATGATTCAGTTGATCTGCGACATTCGCGACGCTGGTGACATGCGTGTGATCCTCTCGTCTCATTTACTTCGCGACGTGGAAGAATGCTGCGAGGAAGTATTGATATTGAAAGCGGGACGAATCGCAGTTTACTGCAACCTGGAAGAGGAGCGTAAGGCAAATCGCAAGTTCTTAGAGTTGGAAACGCGAGGTGAGGCTGCGGGGTTTCTGGAGCGCGCGAGCGAGCTCGGTTGCGAGTTCGCTCAAAACCGTGGCCGCAAGATCAAGATGGTTTTACCCGACCATGTGGAAATCCGTGATCTATACCTCATCGCGGCCGAACAGCAGTTGCAGATTCGGAGGTTGGACTATAAACGAGATTCGCTGCAGGACATTTTTCTGAGAGCGATGGAGAGTGGGCATGGCGGTCTATAAGCAGAATTACAAAAGCTATCAGGGGCCGCTTACGCCTGCTCGCTGGCGATTTCTGATCCTTCCTCGCTATTCTTTCCGCGCTGTCTTTGATTCCCGATTGTTTGTGATGTTTTTTGTCATTTGCTTCATAGCGCCTGTCGGCGCCGCCCTCATTATTTACTTCAAACACAATATCAATGCCCTCCGTGCTGTTAAGGTCCCCCTGGACAGGATGGCGCCCATTAACGAATGGTTCTTCTTGGGACTGTTCAACATCCAAAACCTCTTTTCCTTCTTATTGACCGCGCTGGTCGGGCCGGGATTGATATCTCCCGATCTGGCCAACAACGCCCTGCCGCTCTATCTGTGCCGCCCGTTCTCTAGAGCGGAATACGTCTTGGGCAAGCTGTCGGTGCTTGTGACCCTTCTGTCGCTGATCACCTGGATACCAGGCCTGGCGCTGTTTGGGCTGCAGTGGAGTCTGGAAGGGAATGGCTGGTTTTCTGAAAATCTACACATCGCCGGCGCGATTTTTTTGGGATCCTGGATCTGGATCCTGACCATTTCATTGTTGGCGCTGGCACTTTCTGCCTGGGTGAAATGGAAGCCGGTGGCGGGCGCGCTGCTGTTTGGAGTTTTTTTTGGCGCCGCGGCATTCGGTCAGGCGATCAACAACATTCTGTACACGCAGTGGGGCAACCTGATTAATTTGGGTATGGTGATGCATACAGTTTCCGTGTGGCTGTTTCTGGGGACCTCTACAAACAGGTCTGTGCCGGTGTGGAGCGCCTGGCTGGCGCTGGCAATTGCGTGCGGATTTTGCGTGATGCTGCTGGCTCGCAAGATCCGCGCCTGCGAGGTGGTGCGCTGACCTGGATTATTCACAAACTTTCATTGAAAGACTTAACGCAAAGGCGCAGAGGCGCAAAGATGCGGAGACAGGTGAGGGCGAGCATATGTGCCCATATGTTCAACATGAAATTTGCAGACTTGGCCTTGCCGGGCACATATGCTCGCCCTCACCTGCTTGGCGCCTTTGCGTCTTTGCGTCAAGCCTTCCACTGGAATTCATGAATAATCCAGGTGATGGGTAGGCGTGATTTAATTGCGGATCGCGGAATGAATGCAGAATACGGAAATTTTCGGGGATGTGGAATTGTAGAATGCGAATGCGGAGTCAAAAGCCGTATTAAACAAGAAAGGGAGGAACTATGAAGGCTATGAAGACGCTTTTTTGCTGCTTGGGTTTCCTGCTCTTTACATTGACTGCTTCAGCCGCCGATGTTAGCGGCAAGTGGACCGGCAGTTTTGATGTAACCGCACCCAACGGCGAGACCAAGAATGATCGTGCCGTCATGAATTTGAAGCAAAATGGAGACGAAATCACCGGCACTGCCGGCCCCAGCGACGAACGGCAGTGGGCCATCGGTAAAGGCAAGATCGAGGGCGACAAGATCACGTTTGAGGTCCAAACCAACGAGCCCTTGATCAAATTCGAACTCCGCCTGATTGACGGTCACTTGAAGGGAGAGGCGTCAGGTGAAGGAGGCGGCGGAACCATGAAGGCCAAAGTTGATTTGACCAGAAAGGAATAGGCAGCTAGTGTAGCCGTCAGCTATCAGCTATCAGCTATCAGCTGTCAGCCGTCAGCTATCAGCTATCATTAGGTGGCTAGCTGTCAGCTATCAGCTATCAGCCGCCCCGTGGTGGTGGGAGACGTAAGTCGCATTACAGTTCAAAATTTGACCGGTTTGTGAACCTTATGCGCACCAAGTGAACTAGCTGATAGCTGACGGCTGATAGCTGATAGCTGATAGCTGACGTCACAACCAACAACGGACCAATGAGCAACACGCATCAAGAACTGATCACTTTCGATAACGTTTCCAAGTTCTACGGCGAAGTTCTGGGTGTAAATCGTGTTTCGCTTTCCATTACGCCCGGAATCACCAGTCTGGTCGGACCCAACGGCGCCGGCAAGACGACGTTGATGAATTTGATGACGGGACTGCTGAAGCCAACGCAGGGGACGATCACCGTGCTGGGAGTGCCGGCCGAACGGCCCGAAGACTTTTGCCGCAATGTCGGTTACTGTTCTCAATTTGACTCTTTTCCAAAGGGACTGACCGGCTACGACTTCATTTACTTCTATCTGAGAGTCCGTGGTTGTCTGGACGGGGAGGCGCGGCAGTTGACGCTGAAGGCTCTGGAAGGCGTCAACATGATGGATGCAGCAAGCAGGCGCGTGGCCGGTTATAGCAAAGGAATGCGTCAGCGAATTAAATTGGCGCAAGCCCTCAGCCATCAGCCGTCGGTGCTGGTGCTCGATGAGCCGCTCAACGGTCTTGATCCGATGGCGCGGGCTGAAGTCATTGATCTTTTTCAGAAACTCGGCCGGCAGGGCCTGCATGTAATCATTTCCAGCCACATCCTGCATGAAGTCGACCGTATTTCGGATCGGGTGGTGCTGCTGAGCAACGGCTATGTCGTGGCGGAAGGAGACATCCATGACGTGCGCGGCGAGATGGAGGAGCATCCGCTGCAGATCCTGGTTCGTTGCGATCGGCCTTCGCAAGTGGCATCGCGAGTGTTTCAACTGGATCATGTAGTCGAGGTAAAGCTGCAGGCCGACGGGCGCGGGTTGCTGGTGAAAACGCGGAACCCGGATCAGTTCTACTTGCTGCTAAATCGCGTTGTGGTGGAGGACAACCTATCGGTCGAAGCAGTCACGCCGGCCGATGACGATGTCAACTCGGTGTATCAGTATTTGATTGGGAAGAACGGAGCGTAAGTTCGAATTTCGAAGTTCGAGTGTCGAATGTCGGTTCTGGAAAAGTATCCTGAAAGTGCAGATGAAGAGAGTATGACTAATCTAGAGTGGAATCTCTGGCTGCGCCAAATCGTTGCTATCGGAAGGCTCGAGATCAGAAAGGCTCTTCGTGGTAGACGAATGATCGGGGTCTATTTTTTGGCTCTGGCTCCGGTCTTTCTCCTTTCGGTGCGGGCCATGAGGCCGCTGCATTCCAGCGAGTTGAACAATCCGGGAATGGTGTCGATCATCTACGCTGGTTTGTTTCAGCTCTTCATGCTGCGGTTTGCTATTTTCTTTGGATGCGTGGGAATTTTTTCCAATCTCTTTCGCGGAGAAGTTCTGGAGAAGACGCTGCATTATTACCTGCTTACGCCCGTCAGAAGAGAAGTTCTGGTCGTTGGGAAATACCTGTCGGGGTTGGCCGCCGCTATTCTGCTTTTTGGCGGCAGCACGCTCGCGACTTTCATTCTGCTTTACCTGCCTTCCGGCTCGCAGGTTTTCCAGGATTACGTGGTTCGCGGACCGGGGCTGCGCCAGATGGGCGCGTACGTGGGCGTATCAGTCTTGGCCTGTATCGGTTACGGCGCCGTATTTCTTCTGATTGGACTGTTTTTCCGCAACCCGATGGTTCCCGCTGCGATTGTGCTCGGTTGGGAGTCCATCAATTTTCTACTGCCGCCGCTGCTGCAAAAGATCAGCGTGATCCATTACCTGCAGTCCCTCTGCCCGGTCGCTATTCCCGCCGGCCCTTTCGCCGTTCTTGTAGAACCGACTTCGGCATGGATTTCCGTGCCCGGCGTGCTGCTGATGACCACTGCAGTCCTCTTTCTGGCCACGATCAAGATCCAGCGGCTCGAAATCACTTACAGCACTGATTAGAAGGCGTCGTTTGTCATTGGTCATCCGTCATTTAGTCATTGGTGATCGGTGTCGGGTGTTGGGTGTAGTGGCCCCGAGATTGTCTAAGAGTATCAGAGCGGCAAGGGCCCGAAGGGCCCTGGAGTTTGGACATTTCGTAGAGACGCGCTATATGCGCGTCTCCTGTCCGCGAAGCGGACGCTGGGGTTTCTACATTTTCCCAGTCCTCGAAAGCGGACCAGCCCGGCCGCTTTTTGGCTGGGCGCAAGAATAAAGCCCAGGGCGGAGCTTGCGGAGCCCTGGGGCCAGCGATCATTTTTCTACTCCATGAGCCCGGCCCGTTTTTTGGGGCGGGCGACAGAATCGCAGTGCTGGTGGGGCATCAATGGCCTTCGTCCTTTGGTTGCAAAGACAATGTGATACAGCAGATTGGTGTAACTGTGTGACATACAA
>DASYPF010000167.1:0-19633 GCA_036006905.1 Acidobacteriota bacterium | reverse complement strand
TGTTGCGGTATCTTGAAACCATCACCAACCCGACCGATCACGCGATTGCTGCCAACGTGTTGATTTCCGGAAAACTGCCGTCCAATTACGGTACGATTGAAAAAACTTCCAGCGGCGATGCAAATCTCGATGCCGCAGACCGGTACCTGGTGCTGCGGGATAACACTGCTCTGTTCCAACATTTGGGCTTGGTGTTTAGCGGAACTGCAGGCACACCGCCAAAGACCTTTATCGATGTGAGCGACTTAGGCGATAGCCGTTTCGCGTATCGATGGACTTTGCAGCTTGCTCCGGGGCAGACCGTGCGGCTGCTGCATTTCATCGTGCCGTCGCATCTGGACGCCACAGCGATTGCGCCATTGTTGGATTCGCTGCAGTTCTTAACGCATCCGCTGGCACTGCAGGGCATCACAGCCGAGGAGAGAGCGACGATTGTGAATTTTTGAGAATTGCGGATTTTAGATTGCGGATTGGGGATTGTTTTTTGAATGTGCAATTCGGAATTCGGATGAAACAATCAAGCCACGATGTTGCCGGGATTATTGATGTACGTTCAACACAGAGGCACAAAGGACACGGAGAATAGCACAGAGGGAGGCCTGAAGCTTCTCTGTGCTATCTTCGTGTTCTCTGTGCCTCTGTGTTGAACGTTCGTAAATAATCCGGGCAAGGCAGCGGCGCGAGAATGTCACAAGATGAAAATCGGCAGGGCCGACCTCGGAGAAACGTCCGCCTTACTCCCGGATGGGATTCTTGAAAACAATCGGCAGGGAAAGTTTGAAGCCTTTGAGCAAGGGTGATGTGAGCGTCTCCTTCCCCATAAAGGTCAGCAGGGTGCTCAAGGCGCCGAGCCGGCGAACCAGTAGCTCAATGCTCTTGGCGTCTGGATCGACGATCCAGTATTCTAATACTCCGTACCGCGCATAGAGCTTGCGTTTAATCTCTCGATCCCTTTCAGGTTCGGAAGGCGAAAGTGCCTCGACCACTAAATCCGGGGGACCCTGAACGTACCTTTCTTTAATAGTCCCCCGCCTGTCATGGGCAACGAATAGGATGTCGGGCTGAACCACATCGTAGCGAGAAAAATAAACATCGCAGGGGGCATGAAGTATAATTCCTAACTTTTTCTTCTCCACGAATTGTCGCAACTTCAATTCGATCTGCGCGCAGACGATTTGATGGTACGTGCGAGGAGAGGGCATCATGTAGAGATCTCCGTCGACAAGTTCGTAGCGCTTATCCTCAGGCAACAGCAGGTAGTCTTCGTAAGTGAATTTGAGATCTTGTCTGATCGAAGTCATTGCGGCCCCATTATAACGCTGCCGAGATAAGCCGACGAGCTGTATCCACCAGCCGGCGGGCACCTTCTACCGCTTCTTGTGCCTGCCTTTGATTGAAGAATTGGAAAGGCACTCCATCAGGAAGACCATTGGGGTAGCGCGTGGGAATATAGTATTGATCCAACACACCCGCTAATTCGGAGAGCTCGGCAATACTGGTATCTTTCACTTTTAGCCGATTTACCAATTCCAAGATCGAGTGTCCGAGCACAAATCGCTCACCATGAAAGTAGGCGACGGCTTTCAGGGCTTTCTCACCGATTTGCTGGGATATAAAACAGGCCTGAGCGTAGAATTTTTCCCGCAGCGCCAACTGGGCAAACTCGAGATCGTTTTCCGCCTGCGCCAGCCAGCGCTGTGCTTCTTTAGGTCCGTTTTTCATATACGATCAAACCATGGGTAAGCACGTCTTGCAGAAAGGGGTTTTCCTCATCCTGAAGGCGCCGGAATTCCTGCGGAGTGTAGACCAAGAGTTGAATCGGAGGCGGGATTTTTTCGAAAAGCTCCCAAAAATCTTTAAAGCGCTCAACAAAAGGGCGATCTGTGTCAGCGACCAGGACTAAGTCGGTGTCACTATAGGCATCATCCTCGCCTCGAGCGCGCGAACCAAAGAGAATTACCTGATGAACGGGCTTTGGCGCGAGCACTAAAGTGAGCGTTTCGCGAAGTTGCTGCAGCGAGAACCTGTCGGTCTTCATCGCGGGTTAGGGTTCTTCTTCCGGCTCCAGAATCGAGCGCTCGCCTTGATCCTGGTAATGCCGGCAAACCAGAGAAACGATCCTTTTCGCCGCAACGTAAGCCCTGTCCGCCACCGGCTTTTCGTAGAACTGATGCGGATAACCGCTTGGCAATCCATTCGGATACCGAGATGGAATGTAGTGAAGATCCAGCTCTCGAGCCTCCGGCAAAAGCTCCCGCATTGCCGCCAGGCTTTTCTTGCCATCCCGCACCATGGCTACCAGGGAATGCGTCAACAGCGCTGCTCTTCTAGCTCCTGTGTAATAAAGGAAGGATTTGAGTGCTCTCTCGGCTGCCTGCTGGGCCAAGAAGCAGGCCGTATCATAAAAACCACCGTCGACATTCCACTGGACGGCTTTCAGATCATATAGTGCCTGCTGGAACCATCGCGCCGCTTCATCTTTCTTCCGGCTCGGCATAGATCAGTTGTCCCTCCTCGAGCACTGTCTGCGCAAATGCATTGCCACTACGCTGCATTGCCGCGAACTCCTCGGGAGTGTACACCAAAATATCGACCGCACCTATCGATGGAGGCAACAACTGGCTAATCTCTCGCAACCGCGTCAAGAAGGGAGAAGTTGTACTTTTGATGATAACAACGTCCAGGTCGCTCAACTCGTCGGCTTCACCGCGCGCTGCCGAGCCAAAAAGATAGACCCGCTCAGGCTCATATGCGCGAAGCGCCTGCAAGAGATCTTCAATCTCGGTCATCTAGTCCCGCCAGTAATTCAGAACGTGAAAAGATTAACCTCCAAGGCACAAATTAGCCTGTAGCTTTCAGTGGTCAGCTTCGGCTAGAACGTAGGCCGAAAGCGATGGTTACAACGAAGCTGACCACTGAAAGCTACAGGCTGCTTGGTGTCCTTGGTGCCTTGGTGGTTAATTTCTTCACAACTTCTCAGAGCCGGTGATTCGCAATGGTAGCCTATTGTACAGTGCGCATTCCGAATTCCGCATTCCCCATTCCGCATTTGAGGAATCCGCAATCCACAATCCGAAATCCGCAATTCAGCCCTACCGCTTGACGCTACGCACGGGTACCCAGGCGGGGCGGTCGAGAACTACTTCCAGGCCAGTCCCTTTCTCCAGCACCGCATCTTTGCCGCCGGCGGCGCTGCTGCCGATAATTCCGGCGATGATTCCAATGCCGGCGCCCACGGCGGCGCCTTTCTTTCCGTCGACGGCCGCGCCCACGGCCGCTCCGGCAGCCGTCGCCCCGGCGACCTTGGCCGCCGTATGCTTGTCAGCTGATTTGCCTTGGGTCGAGCCTTCTGAGGAAAAGTTCAAAGATTTGCCTTCCGCAGCGACAGGAGAAGCACTAATGGAGAAGCTTTCCCCCGTCGGCAGTTCCAATTTATGAAAATGAAGGGCCAGCTCTGCCCTTCCGCGAAATCGTCCGGCCCTGCTGGCTCGCACGATCGACCCGCGCAAAATGCTTCCCTTGGGAATAACCAGACGGTCGTCAACGATGCAATCATCGGCCAGCGCAGCGTCGATCTCTTCGCCCTTCTCCGCAGTTTTTGTGGAGATTTCCTGAGAAAGGGAGACTTTCAGGTGCATCCCTTTTTGGACTTCAACGGTTTGCGAGTATAAATGAACACCGGATAGCTGCAGGAATACCAGTAGCGCCATGCTCAAAAACTTTGATACTGGAATTCTCATTGCAGACTCTCCCTCTGGGCCTAAAGTATACCATCTCAATTTGGTTCGATGATGTGATCTTCCATAAGGTTCAGAATTAAGTCCCAAGTCGAAGGTCGAAGGTCGAAGGTTGTGCTAAACCCTTGGTGTCCTTGGTGTCCTTCGTGGTAAAAACTTTTAACCACCAAGGACACTAAGGGCACCACGAGATTGGAGACTTTCGGGCTTTGCGGTTTGGCGGCTTTGCGTTAAGATATGGTAAATAAAAAGATGACTGAAATTCGCTTTACTGTGGACAAGGATTGCGGCCTTCCCCTTTACGAGCAGGTCAAAGGGCAGCTTCTATCTGGCCTGTACACCGGGAAACTAAAGCCCGGCGACCGGCTGCCGTCGGTCCGCGAGATGGCGCGCCATGCCAGCATCAACCTGAAGTCGGCTCAGCGGATCTACCAGAAGCTCTCTCAGGAAAACTACGTTGAAATCCATAAGGCAAGCGGCGTGTTCGTGCGCGAGCGCGATCAGCAGACCTACGATCGCATGCGCCGCAAGGCCATCCATAAACTGATCTCCGAAACCCTCGACCGGGCCCGAGGGCTCGGCATCTCCGCAGAACAGTTGCGGCGGCTCATTGAAAACTTCAGCACCGGAAAAAACCTGCGGCGCATCGTGCTCACCGTGGTAGATCACGAAGAAGAAGCCGATATTTTCTCCAGCGAGATCCGCGAGCGCGTCGCTCCAGCCGACGTCTACGTGCTTTCCCTGGGAAAACATCAGAACGGAGTAGACCGCAGCGCGCTGGAAAAATCCGAATATATCCTCACCACCAGTTGGCACCTGGACGCCGTCCAGGGACTGGCCGCGCGCTTTGGCAAACCGGTTCTGGAAATTCGGCCCAATCCGCAGATCTCGACCGAAATACTGGAAGTGGCGCGCACTCGCAACGTGGCCCTGATTGTGAAGGACGAAAACACGATGCACGCCAGTTGGGATCTGCACATGACACTGTTTCATCCGTCGACGGACAAAAAGTTCTTCATCTGCCCCATCGACAAGCATCAGATGATCCGCCAGATCCTAAAGGAAGCCGAGACCATCTACGTGACGCCGGCATGCTGGGACGAGATGCGCAAGATGACACCGGCGCACGTCGAGCTGAAGACCTTCCAAAGCTTTATCTCCGATGAAACGATCGAGACGCTGCGGGAGATTCAGCTTTACGACTGAACTTTGATTGCGGATTGCGAATTGCGGATTGCGGATTGTTTTGATTCCGGATTGCTTTGATTGTGGATTGCGGATTGCGGATTTTTTTGATTGCGGATTGCGAATTGCCGATTGCGGATTTCGGTTGCGATCCCTTCATTTGCGGATTGCAAGTCTCGGATTGCAGATTGGTTCATCCTCTGCTAGCGTGTGAGGGCGGAAATTCACTATCGAAGTAACCCTCACAGATGGGATTCTAGCTGACCCCTCACGACAATCCGCAATTCCAGATTTCCAATCTGTAATTCAAGAAATCCGCAATCCGCAATCCAAAATGAAAACAATCCGCAATCCGAAATCCGCAATCCGCAATTCAAGGAATCCGCAATCCGCAATCCGCAATACGCAATCCGAAATTGAAGAGATTCCAAAAATAGAACTTCACGTCCACCTGGAAGGATCAATAACGCCGCAGCAGTTGCGCAGCCTTTCTAAAAAGTACGGCACGTCCTTAGCCGGCCCAGACCGGCCCGATCCGGTCGCCGAGCTATATCGTTTCCAAACCTTTGCCGAATTCCTCAACGCGTACAAAATCTGCTGCCAACACCTGCAGACTCCGGAGGACTATGCCTGGCTGGCCGGATCGCTGCTGCAGCGGCTGGCAGACGAGCACTGCGTTTATGCCGAAGTGCTGCTGACTCCCTCCATCTGTACGCGCTTCGGCCTGCCGTCCGACGAAGTCATCGACGCCGTGCTGGACCGCGCGGCTGGTGCGGCGCGCAGCGGCTTGATGACCCGCTGGGTACTGGATACGGTGCGGCAGTGGGGGCCGGATCCGTGCTGGCAGACCTTGGAGACGGCAATGCGGTTCAAAAACAGCGGAGTGGTGGGCATTTGTATCGGCGGCGATGAAGCCAGCGAGCCGGCGCGAGCTTTTCGGGATATTTTCGAAGCAGCAGAAAAAGCCGGACTGCATCGCACGGCTCACGCCGGCGAGGTCGGTGACGCCCGCAGCGTCTGGCAGGCTATCGAAGAGCTGCGCGCTGAACGAATCGGCCACGGCATTCACGCGTTGGAAGATCCAAAATTGGTGGAGTATCTGATCCAGCACAATCTACCACTGGACATCTCCATTACCAGTAATTTCAGGACGGGCGCGGCCGATACTTCCAAGACGCACCCGATTCGCCAGATCGCCGAGCGCGGCATTGCATTTACATTGAACAGTGACGATCCCGGGCTCTTTCAAACCACACTGCAGCAGGAATGGGAGTTGGCGGCCCAAATCCTGGGCTGGTCCGCGGAGGATTTTCTGGGCTTAATGCGAAAGACCGTGCAGTATACTTTCTTGGGCGAGGAAGAACGAAAGCAGATCGCGCGGTTGTTGATGTAGCGGTGGAGTTGCTCCGTTGCGCGCGCCATAGGCGCGCAACGCGCCGCATAGCGGCGTTTGACTTTAGCCCGGCCTTTCAAGGCCGGGACTCCAAGACAAAGAAAACATCTCGTCGCGTAGCGACGATTGATTCAACCCGGGCTCAATCGTCGCTATGCGACGAAAAACACGTTAATGATTCGTTCACCCGGCCTTGAAAGGCCGGGCTAAATTCATGGGTCGCTAACGCGACCATGTAGTGCGCCAGCGGCAGTCTCTTATAGAATTGAAACATTGTCGAGATGCGGTGCCGCGTCTCTACAGAGTTGGATAGCCCATCTTAGTGTCCTTTGTGTCCTTCGTGGTGAAATCCTTTTTAACCACCAAGGACACAAAGGACACCAAGTAAAATTGAGACGAACGAAGCATGGGACGTCTGTACAAAACTGGCCCCTAAGGGCGCCATTAGCCGACAAACATGAAGAGAGCTCTCCTATTCTTAATGCTGCTGGCGATCTCCAGTGCGGCCGGTCAGAACAAGAAAAACAAAGATACCGAGAAGACCGCCAATCCCGCCGAACAGCAGAAATTCGATCAACTGGTGGCGCGCTGGCTGGAAGACTACAGCCGCACCAACCCGATTCAGGCGACCGCGCTTGGGATCCACAAATATGACGACCAACTGGGAAACTTCTCCACCGACGGTTTTCGCGCCCAGAACGAGCTGGCGCAGAAATACCTGAAAGAGCTGGAAGCAATCCCCCTGGCGCAACTGCCGCTGCCAGCGCAGGCGGATTACCGCGTCCTGCAGGGACAATTGAAAGTCACCGCCAAGGACCTGGGCGAGCGAGAAATCTGGAAAATCACGCCTTCGCTCTATTCGGACGCGCCCACGCTGGCCATCTTTCTGATGGCCTCGCGCGAATACGCGCCGCTCGAGGAGCGGCTGAAGCATATCGCCGCGCGCCTGCAGCAGGTTCCCGACGTTCTGGAAGCTGGAAAAAGGAACCTGGCGAATCCACCGCTGATCTGGACCGACGTGGCGATCAGTTCGACCGAGGGTGGGATCGACTTTTTTGAGAACGACGTACCCAGGCTTGCCGCGTCGGCCCCTTCAATGCAACAGACGATCCAACAGGCAAGCAAACAGGCCGCTGATGCCTACCGGGATTTCCTCGCCTTCTTGAAAAACGATCTGCTGAGGCGCTCTGATGGAGATTTCAAGGCAGGCAAGGAAAATTTCGAGTTCTATTTGAAGAACAACTATCTAATGGATGAAAGCAGCGATCAACTGACCGCTCTGGGGCGCATCATTTTCGATCGCACCAAGAAACAACTGGTCGATGTCGCCAAACTGATCGATTCCACCAAAGATTGGAAAACTGTCTTAGGTGAGGCCAAGAACCATCATCCCTCGGCCGACAAGCTGCTGGATGAATACAAGAAGGAAACTGCGCGAGCCCGCGCCTTTCTGCTCAAGAAAGATCTATTTGTCATTCCAGAAGGCGAAAAACTGCAGATCATCGAAACGCCGGCTTTTCAGCGCAGCACCGTGCCTTACGCGCAGTATTTCAGTCCCGCTCCTTTCGACAAAAACCAAACCGGCCAGTTCACCGTCACTCCCATCGACACTTCCAAGACAAGAGAAGAACAGGACGAACAATTGAAGGGGCACAGCCATGGCGACATCGTCAACACAGTGGTGCACGAAGCCTACCCGGGACACCACCTGCAGTTTGTCTACGCCAATCAGGCCGAGTCGACAGTAAAGAAAGTCCTGACGAGCTCGATCTTCTCGGAAGGATGGGCCCTTTATTCGGAAGAGCTGCTCTCCGAAAATGGTTATTACAATCCTGAGGAACGCTTGATTCAGCTGCAATGGACACTAGTGCGCGCCGCCAGAGTGCTCATTGATATCGGCCTGCACACAGGAACGATGTCATTCGACGATGCTGTAAAGATGCTGACAGACGAAGTGCGTCTGGACAAACCGGGAGCCCTGGGTGAAGTGAAGCGCTATACGATGTCTCCTACACAACCGCTGAGCTATCTCGTAGGTCGAGAGATCATCTTTCGGATTCGCAGCGAGTACATGAACAAGCAGGGGAAGAAATACAAGATTAAGAATCTTCACAGCGAAATCCTCAGTTACGGGACGATTCCGCCGGCGTTGATCGAAGCGCTGATGTTCAGGAAAGGATTAGTAGCGAGATAGTTCGCTTCGCGAGGTCGAAAGTCGAAGGTCGAAAGTCGAAGGTCAAGCCGGAAAACTCTTCAGCAACGTCAAAAAGGGATGCGAACCTTGGTGTCCTTTGTGTCCTTGGTGGTAAAAAGCTTTTCACCACTAAGGACACGAAGGACACCAAGGAATTAGACTTTGAACCGACACTTGACGAAGTATTCCTGATTGCCTTCAGCCCCACGAAGCGCACTCGGGAAGACTTTGTCATCGACAAAACCATATTGGGAAGCCTTATGCATGATCTGCTGCACGGCTTCTTTGCCTTCCTCTTCGTCTACGACTAACCCTCCCGGCGCAATGCGATCTGCGGGCAGCTCAAACTGAGGTTTCACCAGCGACAGCAAGAGGGAGTCAGGCTCTCCCTTTTGGCGAAAGGATTCAGCTATGACCGGAAAAACTTGCCTCAGTGAAATAAACGAAAGGTCGACGGTCATCAGGAAGAATGGATCCGGAATATCTTCTGCCCGCAGGTAGCGGACGTTGTATCGGTCGCGCAACACCACGCGGGGATCCCGAACCAGGCTCCATGCCATCTGGCCGCGGCCTACATCAAATGCGTAAACACAAGAGGCACCGCGTTGCAGCAGGCAATCGACAAATCCGCCCGTTGAGGTCCCCAAATCGACGCACACGCGGCCGCGGACGTCGACGCAAAAATGCTCGAGCGCGCCCGCAAGCTTTTCTCCGCCGCGGCTCACGAAGCGCTGCGTGCCGCGCACCTCCAGCGAAGCGCTCGTAGAAATCAGCTTCCCGGGTTTTTCAATTTTTTGGGAATCGACAAAGACACGGCCCGCCAAAATCAGGGCGTGGGCTTTTTGACGACTTTCAACAAGTCCGCTCTCAACAAGTAATTGGTCGAGTCGAGTTTTTGATTTTTGCATTCATCCAGAAAGGCCCTCGTCCTCTGAAAGATTCCATCGGCGTCCAGCCCGTACTTGGCCGACAGCAGATTGGGCGGCCCATGCGTGATGATCCGGTCTGGAACGGCGATGCGAAGGACCTTGACGTGGAACAGATTGCGATCCACCAACAATTCCAGGACGGCGCTCGAAAATCCACCGTGTTCGCTGTGATCTTCCAGCGTGATGAGAATCCCCGTCTGCGCGGCGGCCGACAGAATCAGCGCCTCATCCAGCGGCTTGACGAAGCGCGCGTTGATCACCCCGGCATCGATCCCGTCCTTGGCGAGCATCTCGGCTGCCGACATTGCCGGGTAGACCATACTTCCCAAAGCAACCAGCGCCAGATCTTTCCCCTCGCGCAACTGTTCCCCCTTGCCGATCGCGAGCGTGTGAATTTCCTCATCCAGCAGAACGCCGTAGCCGGCTCCGCGCGGATAACGGACCGCGGCAGGATGCGGGCACTCAATGACGGTCTTGATCATATGCTGGAGCTCGTTTTCATCTTTGGGCGCCATGACGTGCATGTTGGGCAGCGTGCGCAGATAAGCCAGATCATAAATTCCGTGATGAGTCGTGCCATCCTGCCCCACCAGGCCGGCGCGATCCAGACAGAAAGCCACCGGAATATCCATTAGACAAACGTCGTGCACGATCTGGTCATAGGCGCGCTGCAGGAATGTCGAGTAAATGGCCGCCACCGGCTTCAAGCCTTCCAGCGCCATGCCGGCGCAAAATGTAACAGCGTGCTGCTCTGCAATACCGACGTCCCAGCACCGATCGGGGAAAGCTTCTGCAAATTTGTCCAGGCCCGTGCCGCCCGGCATGGCGGCCGTCACAGCAACGATTTTGTCATCCTCACGGGCCAGCCGGATCAAGGTCTTGGAAAAGACAGACGTGTAGTCGGGCGGCGTCGAGGATTTCTTTAGGAAGACGCCCTGTTCAATGTCAAACGGAGCGGAGCCATGCCACTTGACGGGATGTTTCTCGGCCGGGACGTAACCCTTGCCCTTGACGGTAACGGCATGGATCAGGAACGGACCTTTCTGCATCTTGATTTGCTCGAAAGCATCCACGAGCGCGATGACGTCATGGCCATTGACAGGACCGATGTACTGAAAGCCCAGCTCTTCAAAGAACGTGCCGGGCACGAGGAAAGTCTTCATCACGTCGACGATCGTCTTGGTCAATTGAAACATCTTGTCGCCGACCCTGGGAATCGCAGTCATCGCGTGCTCTACGTCTTTCTTGAATCTCACGTAGACCTGGCCGTGAATGATGCGGTTCAAGTACCCCTCCAGGGCGCCTACGTTGGGAGAGATTGACATCTCATTGTCGTTGAGAACCACGATCACGTTCTTTTTGAGATGCCCGATCTGATTGATCGCTTCCAGGGCCATTCCGGCTGTTAATCCGCCGTCGCCAATAATGGCTACGATTCTCCGATCGTGAACGAGCAGATCGCGCGCGGCCGTCATTCCCAGGGCGAACGAGAGCGAAGTGCCCGCGTGCCCCGCATTGATGACATCGTAAGGACTCTCTTCGCGCCGCAGAAAACCGCTCAAACCTTCATACTGGCGCAGCGTATGAAACTTGTCGCGACGGCCCGTAAGGATCTTGTGCCCGTATGCCTGATGGCCCACGTCCCACACAAGACGATCTTCCGGAGTGTTGAAAACGTAATGGCTGGCCACGACCAGTTCAATAGCTCCCAGACTGGAAGCGAGATGGCCGCCCATCTTGGAAACCATGTAAATAAGGAGATCGCGCAATTCCTTGCAAACCACCGGGAGGTCTTCCTTCTTAATCTTGCGCAGGTCTTCGGGAGTATCTATTAATGGCAAAAATTTCAAGTCTGTCATGGGTAGGTATTATAGCGCAAAGCGTCCGCAGATAAGACACGGAGGCGGGAGGGACGCGGGGACACGGGGAAGCAGGGACGCGGGGCGTCTCGTTGTCTCCCGTGTCTCCGTGTCACCTCCTCTCCTACTCCCTCACTCTCGCCCTCAACCGCTTTGCGTCATTGCGCCTTTGCGTTAGGAGCGAGCCGTTAACCTGGATTATTCACAAAACGTTCACCACAAAGGCACAGAGAGCACGAAGGTGGCACAGAGAGCGGGGCTGAAGTTTGAAGTATGAAGACTCGTCAAGACGGCAGAGTGTTCTTCCATGTTTCAGTCTTCATACTTCAAGCTTCTGCCCTGTCCTCTGTGCTACCTTTGTGTCCTTTGTGCCTTTGTGGTGAACATCTTGTGAATAATCCCGGTTAATCCCCGGCTAGGACCGGCGTTGCACCAAAAAGAGGCAAAATTCCTTCAACTTCGAGACATCCACCGGAAGGGTTTCCAGGTCGGCGATTGCTTCGGCGGTCAACCGCTGCGCATACTGTTTCGAACCGCCCAGCCCCAGCGCCGCCGGAAAAGTATATTTCTTGGCGCGTTGGTCTTTTCCCGCAGTCTTTCCCAACTGGCCTGAACTGGCTTCAACATCGAGCACGTCATCGACAATCTGAAAAACCAATCCCAATTTGGAGCCAAAGCGAAAAAGGGTCTCCAGCGACGCATCATCGCCTCCGGCCAGCAGCGCTCCCAGCATCACACAAGCGCGGATCAGCGCGCCGGTTTTTGCCGAGTGCAGCCGCTCCAGCGTTGGCTGCTCCAAGATGGCGCCTTCGTACTCCAAATCCATCACCTGGCCGGCGATCATGCCGTCATTGGTTCCCAGGGCAGCCGTAAGCATCTGCATGCTACGAAGCACCAACATCGCCTCAGCTTTCAGACTCGACAAGATCTGAAATGCGAGAGTCAGCAGAGCATCGCCAGCCAGGATGGCCGTGGCTTCGCCAAACTTCACGTGACTGGTGGGCATGCCACGCCGCAGACTGTCGTCGTCCATGGCAGGCAGATCGTCGTGAATCAGGGAATAGGTGTGAATCATTTCCACGGCGGCGCCTGCTTCCAGCAGAGTCTCGGTGTGACCTCCGAAGGCCTGACCCGATTCCAGCACCAGTATTGGACGGACGCGCTTGCCGCCGGCAAAGATGCTGTAACGCATTGCTTCATGTATGGACTGTGGAAATTGAGTGGCGGGCGGAAGCAGCCGCTCCAACGTCTGGTTTATCTTTTCTCGCTGGGCTGCAAAGTGGGGGCTGAGTTGTTGAACAGCGCTAGTCATCGTCTGTCGATTGAGTCAGTTGTCCGTTGTCAGTTGTCCGTTGTCAGTTGTCAGTTGTCATCCAGCAAGTTGGCTGGCAGCGAGTTCACAGGTCAACCGGGATTATTCGTAAATTCTCGCAAGAAGTTCACCGACGCCTCACGGGCGTGTTGCCCAAATCCAAGCCCCGCCTAGCGGGGCGATAAAGTGTGGCCCAGGGCGAAGCGAAGCGGAGCCCTGGGAATGCAAGATGATTAAGATATCAACGGTCATCGGTCATCCGTCAACAGTCATCGGTCATCGGTCATCGGTCATCAGTCACCGGTCATAATCGGTCATCAGTCATCAGGTCATCAGGTCCCCATGGTCCGCCACATCCCTACGCTGCCGACCTGTCGACCTGCTGACCGTTGACCGATATTACTGGTGACCGATGACCGGTCACTGATGACCGATGACCGATGACCGATGACTGATGACCGTTGACCGATGACCGATGACCGATGACCGATGACCGATGACTGATGACCGATGACTGATGACCGATGACCGATGACCGATGACGAATAACAAATGACGAATGACGATTTATTCCTGCCCATCGACGGTGATTTGGAAAGGCTCGGCTTGCATCTCGCCCTTTTTGTCCTTTAGCAGGATCTCCACCTTGCGCTCGGCTTCGGTCAACTTACTGTTACAGAATTTGGAAATCTGCACGCCCTGTTCAAACAACTCCAGTGCCGTTTCCAGCGGCAAATCTCCCTTTTCCAATCGAGCCACGATATCTTCCAGCGCTTTCAAAGCATCTTCGAAATCTTTGAATTCCATAATCTATCCTTCAAGTTTCGGACTACCAAGGTCCGTGGTAGTTGTCCGTTGTCTGTTGTCCGTTGTCCGTCGTCCGTGGTCCGTGGTCCGTTGTTCGTTGCATCCTCAGCACCATTGGACGCAACGGACAACTGACAACGGACCACGGACCACGGACAGACTTACGACTTCATCCCCTGTATCCGACAATTCAACTCGCCCTGATGCAGGTGCACCCGGACGTCTTCACCTATATGAACATCACGTACCGACTTAACGATCTGCCGGTTTTCCTTACGAACAATCGCGTATCCCCGCTGCAGCACCGCCAGCGGGCTATACGCATGCAAGTTGCCCGCCAGTGTCTGCATTTCCTGATGTTTTTGGGACAAGAACGAAGTGCCTGACTGCTCCAGCGACCTTAGCTGAGCCTTCAATTTTGCAGCCGCGTCGCGAACTATTTTGTGCAGGTCGATGTGGCGCAATTGCGAATCAACCATTTCAAACGCGTTTACCTTCCGCGCCAGATAGCCGCGCCAGGCGCCCGTCATGCGAAAAGAGATTTCATCCAGACGTTGTGAGATGAAATCAATACGTCTCTCAGCCGAAGCAAAAGCTCGGTTGGCGGCTAATCGCTCGAGGGCGCTGCGCTTGCGCTCGATCAAAAGCAGCAGCGACTGTCGAGCACGCCTGAGTAAATCCTCAATCCTGCGGCAGAGATCATCCTGGGTCGCCGAAACGATTTCCGCCGCAGCCGACGGAGTGGGCGCACGCAAATCTGCAACAAAATCACATATGGTGAAATCTATTTCGTGCCCGACAGCGGAAATTACTGGAATGTGTGACTGCACAATTACCCGAGCGAGTTGCTCATCGTTGAACGCAGTCAGATCCTCCGGCGGGCCGCCGCCGCGCGTGACAATAATCGTGTCAATATCCTCGCGGGTATTCAAATACATCACACCCTGCGCCACCTCTTCGGCAGCACCGTCACCCTGCACCCTCGCCGGATAGATCAGGATGTGGATTTGTTGGTTACGGCGCTTCAGGATCCGCAAGATGTCCTGGATAGCGGCACCCATTGGGGAAGTAACCACTCCAAGCTTTCGTGGAAACGGGGGAAGCGGCCTCTTGCGGGCCGCATCAAATAGGCCTTCAGCAAGGAGTTTTTGCTTCAGTTGTTCAAAGGCATACTGCAGCGTTCCCGTTCCTGCGGGCTCCATGTAATCGACAATCAACTGGAAATCCCCCCGCGTTTCGTACAGCGACGCGCGAGCACGCGCCAGAACATTCATCCCGTCTTCAACTTTGAACTTGAAGTAACGGTTGTGCGTCTTAAAGCAGACCGCCTTCAATTGAGCATCGGAATCTTTGAGTGTGAAATAAAAATGACCGGAGTGAGGCCGGCGGAAATTGCATATTTCCCCCTTGACCCATATATCCAGGAATTGCCGCTCCAGGAAATTTTTCGCCTCAAAAGCGAATTCCGACACCGTGTAGACTCTTCGTTCAGGAAAAAGACTTAAGTTGGCCATGGGTTGTCCGTTGTCCATTGTCAGTTGTCCGTTGTCAGTTGTCAGTTGTCAGTTAGCTATTTCACTTGGTGCACATAAGGTTCACAAAATGGTCAAATTTTGAAGCAGCACCGAGGCCACCATGGGGCTTGTCCCCATGGGGCCTTGATTGGAAACTAACTGTATCTAAACTTACGTCTCCCGCCACCACGGGGACAGGCCCCGTGGAGCGATGACTTCCGACTATCGAGTGAACGATTTCAAAGTCGGCACTGCGCACCGGCGCGACCGATTAGTTTTTCAATCATCGCTCCACGGGGACAGGCCCCGTGGTGGCGGTATGAGGTCGCTCGCTACCAGCTAGCTATCAGCTCTCAGCTCTCAGCTCTCAGTTTTCAGCTCTCAGCTCTCAGGCTTCAGCGTGCAAAGTTCAAGAACCTGTGAACTTTTCGTGTTCTCTGACGATCCTTCTTTTTACCGTGATCGTTGCCCTACCCGTAGACGTGGTCGTGGACGTGAACGGCTTTTTGGCTGCGGCCTACGGCCGGGCTGTTTCGCTTTGATCTTCTTTTCTAGAACGCGCTCCATTCCCGCAATAATTTCCCATTGCGATCCAGCACCCGCACGCGGTAATCGCCGTTTGGATTGATTCCTGCACCGAGAAAAATCTCATCCTGCCCATCACCGTCCCAATCACCGGCGGCCACGCTGGCTGCGAATGAAGAAAAACCACCCTCAAAGGCGCCTACCTGTGTTCCCTCTATGCTGAAGATCCTCAGATCCGTGCGATAACCTGGGCCCGGACCGGGCGTGAAAACAAGAAATGCTCGGCCGTCCCAGTGAGCCACGGCGCAATTCATTCCGTAAGTCAGACCCTTGTAGGGGCTGAAACGCCGCACCAAATCTCCGCGCAGATCGTACATGAAGCAAATCGCCGGATTGGTGGACAGCGGCTGTGGCGTCACCAAAATATTGGCGCCTTGCGGATCGATTATCCCTTGCGTGACCCGAGCTCCGTTGGCGATGGAGCTATCATTTAATGCAAATGCGGCCATTATTTTACCATAGGCATCTCGTACCTCGACGCTGGGCCTGCCCCAGGGTGACGGCCCCGGGGAACAGACCACGCGCCCCGCGGCCACAGCAACGCTTGCTCCATATGTAACTGCGCGCGCCGGAAATTTGCGAATTATTTTTAAGTCGGGCGACAGCAGCAAGAGTTCATCCGAATTCCCGGCCATCGGCCCGCGGGCGACCAGGATGGTGGGGGGAGCCGATTGTGGATTGTGGATTGCGGATTGTTCCGATTGCGGATTGTGGATTGCGGATTGCGGATTGATGCTTTCCTGTGCCAGGGCGGTGCTTGCGCGCTCGTCGAGCACACCGGCGGCTATCTCCAATCCACCCGTGCTCTCGGGGAAAAGGACTACGGATTTCCAAAGACGGTCCTGCTTGAAGATCTTCAGTACCGCACCGGCTGCGGGGGTGGCGGCCGGAACAACGATCAGTTCGGCACGGCCGTCTCCATCCAAGTCACAGGCAACGAGCCGTATGCCCGCACCGCTCAGTGTGTACTTCTGCAATGGAGGTCCTATGGCAAATTGTCCTAGCAGGGAATACTTAAAGAAGAGGAGCAGCGTGATGGCCACCAGCGCATGCTCGGCGCCAAGAACCCACACGTTGGCAACTTGTTCGAAAAGGAAGATGCTGACCGCGGCGCCAATCCACGCCGCCGCAACCAGCCAAAGATTGGGAAGGTGAAGTAGAGCAAAGATGGAAGCCGCCAGCAGGCCCCCAAACCGGCGTCCCGCGGCATCCTTCATCCTTGGCCGGAGAAAGGCCTGAAGGAAGTATTGCTGCGCCAAGCCCCATGGGAAGTACAGCCAGATATCCCTGGCATGTTCAACGCGAATTTCAGCCCTCCTCCACAGCGCCAGCGCTGTCACACACAGGATCGCTGCCAACAGCCACGGCAACGAATTGCGCAGCGCGCGGTTGACGTTGTCCACTCGCAAGCCAACCTTTGCCGGCGTGTCTCGATGAAAATAAAACGAGAACACCAAGACACCGCAGACGAAAAGATCGGTGGCTCCAATCCAGAAAAGCGGCGAAGCGCTAAAGCGCCCGCGCCAGACGTAGAGAAAGATGGCAGTGCTGGCGAGGGAGACCTCTAGTAATGAAAGTAACCGGTTCGTCATCAGTCATCAAGAGAGTCGAAGGTCGAAAGTCGAAGGTCGAAGGCCGAAGGCTCGAAATCAAAATGTGACATCAAAGCTGGCACTTCACTGTCAACGGCTGACGAAGAAACGATTAATGAAAAATCTGTTCGCCTGACCGTAACCTCCCGCGAGTGTTCGTAGGATCCCACAACTTTATGACTTTCGACCTTCGACCTTCGACTTTCGACTTTTTTTAATGACGGTTTTCATCGCTTCACAATAAAAATCGGATTGCTGATGATCCATGGATTTTGTTCCGCCCAGCCGCCGAGCTGAGGCAGGTAGAGCTCGGCACGATAGGCACCCGGTTCGGCAGCAAAAAACTGCATCTCTCTGGCGGGGCCGATTTCGCGAAACTTCTTGCCGTCATGATACACACGAATGCGACATGCGACGGGAGACACCACCCGCAGCTCTGTTCCTACCGGAGCGCGGCGCGTCCACGCCGTTCCAGCAACAAGAGTGAAGCCCTTGGGATCATGAAGAAAATCAAAGCTGACGTAACTGGACCCTTGAGAAATAGCTGCCAGGATGGCATCGGGATCAATCGTTGTGCTGCCAGGCAGCAGCACGTGAGTGCTTAAATAAGCAAAGCTGGCTGCATAGGGATCAATTGTCCAATCCATCAGAGCATGGCCACTGGAGTATTCCAGCCGCAGGCCGACGTTGGCGTGAGCATCATTTCCGCCCACCACTGAAACCTGCCGCTGCTTAAGGATGTTGTCCCACTGCTCCAGCTTGTCCCGAAAAACTCGTTGAACGGGAAACAGGAAATATCGCGAGTATCCAGGAAGCGATCCTAAGAGAAAGAAACCAGACTTCCACCGCGAAACGCTATCTGCCTCTTCATGAAGATTGATGATCTCTGCCACCGTTTCTGCGGGGAGTGACATCCAGTGCGTTGCGACCCGCAGTTCTTCCTTGCGTGACACAAAAGGTACGACCAGCGCGCGTCCGCTCTGCTCTTCTCGTTCTTCTCCGAAGATCAGTATGGGACGCTCGTCCGGCTGCGTCTGATAGCTGGCGACGTACCCATGGGTCCGAGGATGTTCCGTAACAATTACAAAATCCACTTTTGTCCGGCGGGCTGCCTCGACAACATCATCCAGCGTTCCGCGGCTGTGCCCGCCGGCTGCCGTGTGCACGTGAATGGCGCCCTTCAAATCCAACCAGCCTGCGGCAGTGTCCGCGCTCTGTGCCAGCTCATCAATACCCTGATTCAATTTCCAGAAGCGGTAGTGCAGGGTTCCCCAACTTGCAAGCAGCAGGGCCAGAAGTGCGAGACACCCGATCAGAAATTTATTTTTTTTGGGTCTGACCCTTCTCTTTTGTCCGTGTGGCGGCGTCAATGAACCTTGCTCCTCGGAAGAATTTAGCCGCAATTGAAACTGCAAGCAGCCTTCAGCTATCAGCAGTCAGCTTTCAGCCAAAAGCTGATGGCTGATTGCTGATGGCTGAAAGCTCTTTGCACTTCCATTCGCGTCCATTTGCGGCTACCCTTTTGCCCGCTTCTTTACTATATTTGCCCGCATGGCCTGGTTTAAGAAGGAAAAAGGGATCCAGAACCGCGCTCCTTCAGAAGAGCGCCGTGTGAAGACTGAAGGGCTGTTCCTGAAGTGCGAGGACTGCAAGGCCATTATCTGGAAAAAAGATCTGGAAGCAAACTTCCAGGTTTGCCCCAAGTGCGATTATCACTTCAAGATTTCCGCTCGGCGCCGACTGCAGTCGCTGCTGGATGAAGGCCGCTATCAGGAGTTCGACGCCGATATACGCTCTTCAGATCCGCTGGGATTTGTGGATCGAAAGCCCTACCGCGAGCGGCTGCGCGCCATGGAGAAGCAGACCGGGGAGAAAGAAGCTGTCATCAACGCGCGCGGCCGCCTTGGGGGAGCGCCTGTGGTAGCCGCTTCCATGGAGTACAGCTTTATCGGCGGCAGCATGGGATCGGTGGTCGGTGAAAAGATCACGCGCACCATCGAAACGGCTCTAGCCGAGCGTTGTCCTTTGGTTATCGTTTCCGCTTCGGGCGGTGCGCGCATGATGGAGGGAGCGCTGTCGCTGATGCAGATGGCCAAGATCAGCACCGCTCTGGCACGACTGGATGAGTCTGCCGTCCCCTATATTTCTGTTTTGACGGACCCCACCACTGGTGGCGTTACTGCCAGCTTTGCCATGCTGGGAGACCTTATTATTGCTGAGCCGAAGGCCTTGATCGGCTTTGCAGGGCCTCGCGTGATTGAACAGACAATCCGCCAGAAGTTGCCCGAGGGATTCCAGCGCGCCGAATTCCTGTTAGAGCACGGTATGCTGGACGCCGTAGTGCACCGCCGGGATCTGCGTGACTTCCTCGTGCAGGCGCTCAAGTTTTTGCCGGTACGGCCAGCAGCAGGCTAGACGCAAATTGCGGATTGCGAATTTCGGATTGCGGATTAACCTAATTGCGGATTTCGGATTGCGGATTGGGAATTATCCTCGGGAACGGGCTGTCCTGATTGACCTGACTAC
>DASYPF010000166.1:0-3546 GCA_036006905.1 Acidobacteriota bacterium | reverse complement strand
GTTCAGATTGTCGTAGACAAGGTGGACCGCGACCGGCATCTGATTGATTTTGCGCTGGCGGGAGAAACTACCGGTTCGGTGCGCTTGACGAGCTCCAGTCGTTGGCGGCGCCGTAGCGGCTTAAAGCGTCACCGATGAGGGCATCTTCTTCCTGTGACACAGTGCGCAGATCCACAACAATGCGGTCATCCTCAATACGCGCCAATATGGGAGGATCCTGTTGCCTGAGAAAATGATGCATTGCATCCGGTGATCCACGCGGCGGTTTGACCGCGACAACAAAGGTGGGAATTTTGGCGTCGGGCGCACTTCCGCCTCCGACCAGAGAGAACGACTCCCGGACTTCAGCGTCACAGCTCTGCAACAGCGTCATCAGCTTTTGGCAGCGGGCCTGGATCGCGGTTGCAGGCAGTGTTAGAAAGCGGCGGGTGGGAAGTTCTTCGGCCTCGCCACTCAGATAACGGCGCAGCGAATAAACCAATACGGCATACTTTGTCTTGTCGGCCCGCAAGGCGCGCATCAGTGGGTTGGAGCGAATTCGCTGAATGAATTCCGGCATGCCCAGAATAATTCCTGCCTGAGTGGCGCCCAGCAGCTTATCGCCGCTAAAGCTGATCAGGTCCACTCCCGCATCCAGGCTCTGGCGTGCCGTCGGTTCATTGCCGAGCACATCGGAGCCCGCTTGTATCAGACCGCTCCCCAGATCCTCTACTAGCGGCAGATGGCGCCGATGTGCCAATTCCGCGAGCTCGGAAACTGAAGGACGTTCGGTAAAACCCACCATGTGAAAATTACTGGGATGTACTCGCAGAATCAGCCGGGTCTTCTCGTTGATTGCGCGAGCATAATCTTCCACGCGTGTTTTATTGGTGGTTCCTACTTCACGCAGCCGGGCCCCACTTTTTTCGAGAATGTCGGGAATCCTGAAGGATCCGCCGATTTCCACCAATTCGCCGCGCGAGACGATTACTTCGCCGTCTGAGGCAAAGGTGTCTAGGATCAGCATCACAGCCGCCGCGTTGTTGTTGACGACAGCTGCGGCTACTGGGTGACCGGTCAGTTCTTCCAGTAGAGGCTCTACATGTCTTTCGCGGTGACTTCGCTGCCCCGTCTCTAAATCATATTCCAAATTGCAGTAGCCGGTGGCGATGGAATGAAGGTAATCAATGGATCCAGAAGCCAAAGGAGCGCGTCCCAGGTTGGTATGAATGATGACTCCGGTGGCGTTGATCACGCGCTGCAGACTCGGCACTGCGCCTTTGCGCACAGCAGCCGTTATGGTATCGACAAGCTGCGCTATGGTGGCATCCAGTTCGGAAGGCTCCATGCCCGATTGGATGTGGCAGCGGAGCTCAGAAAGATGGCGTTGTATCTCGGACACCACGCGAGCACGGGGGTAGTGCGACAGCAATCCTTGTAAATCCGGCTGCTGCAGAAGAGCATCGACTGAGGGAAGTTTTCGATACAATGACACAGAGTCCATAAAAGCCTGCTAGCTTTAAAGGTAGAGAGTAATCTAAAAATGCCCCCGTGTCAGCTTTCGGGGAAGTATTTGGCTTCAAATGAAGGGGGCAGGAGACAGTCGACAGGAGGCAGTCGGCAGCAAAAACGTCATTGGTTCATTCATGGCGAACTCCGTTCCAATGACGCCTTAGGGACCTAAAGCCGTCAACGTCTACGTCCACGATCACGTCCACGTCCACGTCGACGATCACTTGCTCGTGGTCGTGCTCGTGGTCGTGATCGTAGACGTAGTCGGCTTTAGGTCCCTAGAGCGTCATTGGAACAGAGTTCGCCATGAATAACCCGGACTAGCGATTGAGCACTACTACTAATGACCAATGACCAATGACCTTTGTCGCCGACTGCGTTTGGAACTACACCTTTGTGACGTTTTCGGCCTGTGGTCCGCGAGGGCCCTGGGTGATGTCAAATTCCACCGTTTGTCCCTCTTTCAACGTCTTGTATCCATCTTCCTTGATTGAAGAATAATGGACGAAAACGTCACGCCCGCCCGGCTCGTGCTCTATGAAGCCGTAACCCTTGGCGTTGTTGAACCACTTTACTTTGCCTTGTGCTTTCATTTCATCCTCCTGGTTAATCCTAACAAGTCAACATCTCCGGCAAATCAAGGCGCCTCGAATGCACAAAATGGATATGGAATCTAATGGACGGCTGAAATCACGGGATGTAGTAAGTCAGAATCAAGCTTTAGAACGCACCTCGAAACAATGTGGGCGATTATTTAGCGTAGATGAAATTCCATTGTCAATGAAAATTGTTAAATTTCTTTTCTTTTTTGGCATTCGGTGACGCGATGAGCGACGTCATTTTTGTGACACTATAGTGATTTATCTTGCCGCAAATGGACGCGAATGAACGTGAATGTTTTTGAAGAAGCAGGACACGGACGAACACAGAACACACGGATTCAGCCCCGAGAACCCCCTGGGTTCTCGGGGCTCAAATCTGTGTACTTTGTGTTTATTTGTGTCCTGTTTTAAAACATTCGCGTTCATTCGCGTCCATTTGCGGCAAGAACCACCTGTTTTTCTTTTCGTCGTCTGCAATTCTGAATACAATGACCAATTTTCGGAGTGAATCATGCCCAGGCGTGCTCTCATCAGTGTTTACAATAAGAGTGAACTGGCACCCTTTGCGGCCCGCCTGATAGCTTGCGGTTTTGAAATCATCTCCACGGGCGGCACCGCCGGTGCGCTGCGACAACAGGGCATTGCCGTGCGTGAAGTATCCGAGATTACTGGTTTTCCCGAGATTCTGGACGGGAGGGTGAAGACGCTGCATCCGAAGATTCACGCCGCATTGCTGGCACGGCGTGACGACAGAGAGCACCAGAGACAGGCAAGAGAGAATCAGATCGAGATGATCGACCTCGTGGCAATTAATCTATATCCGTTCCGCGAAACTGTAGCGCGACCCGGTTCCGGACTGGAAGACGCTATCGAGAATATCGATATCGGTGGGCCCGCAATGATCCGTGCTGCAGCTAAGAATTTCCAGTTTGTAACCGTCCTGGTCGACCCGGCCGACTATAACTGGGTGGCCCAAGCATTGGAAACGAGGGAGGAAGTGAGCTGGGAGCAGCGCTTGCATCTGGCTCGCAAGGCATTTGCCCACACGGCTGACTACGACGCGCACGTTGCCGGCTATTTATTCAGTTACAACACTGGGGAACAAGCCGCGCAAGGGTTTCCCATGCTGTTGGCGCTGCAGGCTGGCAAGGTGATGGATCTTCGCTATGGCGAGAACCCTCATCAGCGCGGCGCGCTTTATCGGCACCAAAAGTCAGAGCGCCTTCGAACGGTCGCTACGGCGGAACAACTTCAGGGGAAGGAGCTTTCGTTCAACAATTATCTGGATTTGGAAGCTGCTTGGAGATTGGTAGGTGAGTTTGGCGAGCCGGCGTGCGTTCTTATCAAACACAATAATCCGTGCGGTGTCGCTGAGGGTAAAGATTTGGCGGAGGCTTATCGTCACGCACTTGAGACCGACCCGATTTCTGCTTTCGGTTCCGTAATCGGACTG
>DASYPF010000165.1:0-5087 GCA_036006905.1 Acidobacteriota bacterium | reverse complement strand
TGACCGATGACCGATGACTGATGACCTGTGACCGATCACCGATGACATTCGCCTAATTTATGTCGGCAACACCTAAAGTTTCCCCGGCACTGCAGGCGCTTATCGACAAGGGCCTGTTTGACCGGCTGCCGGTCACGTTTTCTACATTCTTCTTCGATCGTATCCAGGAGTGGAATCTCTTGTTCCCTGCGGAGAAGAACTATTACGAGCGTTTGTTTGGGTTGATCGATCGCTCCCATTCGGCGGCCATCGAGAAATTGTTTGCCCCGCTGCACGAAATCGAACAAAAAATGGGGGTCACTGAAAAAGTCTGGCCGAAGCGCCAGTTCACTCTGGATCAGGTCGATTTTCTGAATCGTTCACCCTATTACCCGGAATGGCGGCGGGCCATCGCGAATATCTTTTCGCAGCTTGATCCTCTACTGGATGCTGAAATTGCCAGATCAGGCCACGCGCGCCTGGTGGTGGTGATTTCTCCCTCCGAGCTGCCGGTTGGGGCAGACCGGATGTGGACTCGATTCCGGCATCAGGGAAGAATGATTTCGCTCGACCTTTCCCAGGACGATGACGTCAAAGAGCACATCCCCCAATTGCTAACCGGAGGTAAACGCGCCGAGCGCAAGCAGTCAATCATTCAACTGTTTGCGTCATCTAAGGCAAGTTCCCCCTACGATGCCTGGCTGATTGAAGCAGGCGATGCCCTGTCCGGCTTCATAGCGCCATCAGTAACGTCAGCCGGCGCGCATGGCGATGGATCCCGAATAGTGCGCCTCAGCTACGAGCAACTTCGAGATTACCGAATGCAGCTCATGAATGAAGTGAACAAGATGCTCAAGGTGCAGGAAATCCGAGGGCCGCGGCAACTGGGCGAGAAGCTCAAGCAGTTGAAGATCACCTCGGCAGAAAACGAGTTTGCCAGGGACCCAGTGCTTGTCGAATTTGTTCGTGCCACTTTGTTAAGCGGCAACGGGACGCTTCTCATTAACAATACTTTTGTCGAGTGGGCGGCGATCCAGGCCGCCAGGCGCGCCCGGCCTTCTGTAGCGGTCGTCTCGTTCGGCATTCGCAACAAGGTTAAACCCTTCAGTAGCCTCCTCATTTACACCGACCAGGAAACGGCCTCTCCCATTCCCACGCAAATGGATACATTGGGCTCGTATGTCGACTTGGAGGTTTTCAGTTACTATTTGCGGCTGGAGTTTGAGAAGTATGCGGAATATCGGCGCAACACGGTATTCCTCTTCGTTGGGGAAGGAATCGATGAACTTCTCATCATTGCTCCACTAGACTTTTTCACATTGGTCAAGAGAAATTCAGCAAAGCTGGCAGAGGTGTTCTCCTGGGTCAAGGAGTGGATGAGTTTGTAAATTAACTTCTAAGGCTTTACCACAAAAATCATATTTTGTGTTCCATGAGTGGCGTTTTTCCCGATTAGTTGACCATCCGCAGTGAGTCCCACCATAATACCTTCGGCCAAAGCGCGCGTTGAGAAATAATATATCTGTCCGTTGCTTATTGATTCAGCCCTATTCTCTGTGCTTCCTTTGTGTTCTCTGTGCCTTTGTGGTGAACGTTTGTGAATAATCCAGGTTCATTGTGCCTACGGTTTACATACAATAGAGGCGACAGACAGTAGTTTCACTGTCAGACAGTAGTTTCACTGTCCTTCTCGCCCAATGAAAAAAATTCCTTGCTGGCGGCTGCCGGTTGCTTTCGGGTTCTTGTTTTTTTTCCTTTTTACGGAAGCCCCGCTTCCGGCACAGGGCCCGCCTGGCCGGGAGAATCCACAGACCCAAAATCGTTCGGCGGTACTGGCCGGACGAAGGATCTTTGCAACCATGTGCCAGTCGTGTCACGGGTTGCGAGGCGGCGGGGGCCGCGCTCCGGCGCTGCGCAGCCGAAACTTCAAGAGGGGCAGCAGCGATGGCCAGCTCTTTGACACGATCCAGAACGGAATCCCGGCAACCGAAATGCCGGCCTCTGGACTAAAAAGCGAGGAAATCTGGCAAGTGATCACTTACATCCGCCAGTTGACAGGGAGCTATGAGGAACACGTGCCGGGAAATCCAATCGAGGGCAGAAAAATACTTTCCGGCAAGGGTGAATGTCTCAAATGCCATGAGGTCAGTGGCCAAGGAAGCCGATTGGGCCCGGACCTGTCAACGATTGGTTCTTGGTCAGCGGCCGAACTGCGCAAGGCGATCCTCCAACCCGGCGCCCGCGAAGGTTATCGCTCCGATTTGGTCACGGTCAAAACCAGAGATGGCCGGGTGCTTAGAGGCCTCCGTCGGAATGAAGATACGTTTTCGCTGCAAATGATGCTTGAAAATGAAGATCTGATGGTCTTCACCAAAAACGAGCTGCTCGAAGTGAATCACGAATCAAAATCGCTGATGCCTGATTTCGCAAAGCGGCTTTCTGCGACGGAACTTCAGAATCTAATCGCTTATCTGAAAACGCTGAAAGCGCGCGATCTTTCCGCCGCCGTTGCCGGCACGATGGCGGGAGGACTGCCGTATGAGCGTATTAGAAACAGCGAGCGCGAGCCACACAACTGGCTCACCTACTGGGGTGATTACCAGGGAACCCATTATTCGACACTGAAACAAATCAACGCCGGAAATGTCGGATTGCTGCAGGCACAGTGGATGCACCAGCCCGGGTCGGGCCTTTTGGAATCAACTCCGCTGGTCGTTGATGGAATCATGTACACAACCGGTAATGCGGGACGCGTCTTTGCGCTGGATGCTGCCACCGGATTGCAGATTTGGGAGTACAAGCACAAGCCGGCCAGCCCAAAGCACAATCTCACCGGGCAGGTCAACCGCGGCGTTGCTATGTTGGAAGGAAGATTGTTTGCGACCACTGGGGATGCTTACGTTATCGCGCTCGACGCAAAGACCGGACGGCTGCTCTGGCAGACGCAAATGGCCAACGCCGGCCTTGGTTACTACGCCACAATGGCGCCTCTCGCGATCAGGGACAGAATCATCGCCGGAATTTCAGGCGGGGAGGAAGGGATTCGGGGTTTTATCGATGCGTATGAACCGAAAGGCGGCAAACGCCTGTGGCGTTTCTACACAGTCCCGGGCCCGGGGGAGTTCGGACGTGAGACGTGGGAAGGAGAAAGCTGGAAGACCGGCGGTGGTCCAACATGGATGACTGGAACTTATGATCCGGAGCTGGACGTGATTTACTGGGGCATTGGAAATCCATCGCCCGATTTGAATGGTGACGCCCGCAGGGGCGACAATCTCTTTACATGTTCGGTGCTCGCCTTAGACGCAGCGACGGGCCGCCGCAGGTGGCATTTTCAATTTACGCCTCACGACTCACGAGACTGGGACTCAAATGAAACTCCCGTGCTGGTCGATCGCGTGTTCCACGGCAAGCCGCGAAAACTGCTGTTGCATGCTGATCGCAATGCTTTCTTTTATGTACTGGATCGGATTACCGGCGAATTTTTACAGGGGACGCCTTTCGCCCGGCAGACCTGGGCAGACGGTCTGGACAAGAATGGCCGCCCCATTCTTCGGCCCGGAGCCGAACCCACCGTCGAGGGAAACCTCATTTATCCAAATCTGGCCGGAGCCACAAACTGGCAGGCGCCCTCCTATGATCCGGCCACCGGTTGGTTTTATTTGACCTTCAGGGAAGCGGGCGACGTTTACGTAAAACAATTGCAAAAGTATGAAGCCGGAAAGTCCTACTGGGCGGGCAGGACCTACGCGGGAGGCGACCTCGAATACGGGGGAATTAAGGCACTCGATCCGGAAACGGGGGAGATCAAATGGCAGTATCGCTTCCACACGGGCGGCTATGGCGCGGGTTGTCTGGCAACTGCCGGCGGCATCGTCTTCGCCGCAAGCAGCGAAGGCAACTTCATGGCGTTCGATTCACGCACGGGGAAACTGCTCTGGCGGTTCCAAACAGGCGCCGAAATTCATGCTTCACCGATCAGCTATGAAGTTGGAGGAAGACAATACGTGGCGCTCGCAGCAGGCCAGAACCTCCTCAGCTTTGCATTGCCGGCGTCAGAACCTGTGAAAAAATACTGAGCCGCGCGTGTAAGTAAGCGGACTCTCATTGGAGAGTCCGCTAAGCCGCGCAGCGGCGCATCGAATTGTAGCCGAGGCCGTGAGGCCTCGGTCAGGCGTCCTCAGACAAGTCAAGCCGCGTAGCGGCGGCAGAATTCAATGCACGAGATGTCATGCCTGCGATTGATTGTGTAGTTGCACATCAAAAACACTCTATCGCCGCTGCGCGGCTCGTCATGTTCGGGGACACGTAACCGAGGCCTCACGGCCTCGGCTACAATTCTCTGCGCCGCTGCGCGGCTCACTTTGTCCCTACAGAGATTTATGAATAATCCAGGTTCACGGCTGGTGAAGGGAAATCTCAAAAACGATCGAGTCCGCTTCAGCGGGCTTCGCCAAATGAAAAGAATCCTTTCCTGGCCACCGACGATTACCTCCGGCTTCCTCTGCTTTCTTTTGCTTCCAATAGCAATGCTGCAGGTGGCAGCACCGCAAGGATCTAATGCGACACGAAGCGAAAAAGGCTGCCGGCTTCGCGTAACTCTACGCGATGCTGCAACGGGCCAGCCAATTCCTGCACGTATTTACCTGACCGACCAAAAAGGCGAAAGCAAAATCCCTCCCGGGGTGATTGTGTATAGCAAAAAGGAAGAACAGCATTTCATTGCTCCCCCTCAATTCCAGATCGAGCTCCCGGCAGGCCATTACACGCTGGTCGCCGAACGAGGAACTGAATATCTGGCCTACTCGGCCCCAATTGAGCTCCACGCAGGCGAGGAGCGAAATGAGACAATCCTTATGCGCAGGTGGATTGACATGAATGCGCTCGGCTGGTTTTCCGGAGATTTGCACAACCACCGCAACGTGGCAGAAATGCCGGCATTGCTGTTGGCCGAAGACTTGAACTTAGCTCCCACTTTGGCCGATTGGATTTGGGAGGATCGACCCAGATCCGAACCGCCGCGCACTTCGGACGCCCTCCGAGTAGTGGATGCAACCCACGTCTTCAGTGTCCTCGATAAAGAAGTGGAACGGCTGGAAAATGGTCCG
>DASYPF010000164.1:0-12461 GCA_036006905.1 Acidobacteriota bacterium | reverse complement strand
GTATCCTACTGCTCCACCGTTGCGACGAAGTGTAATATCGAGGGTCCGCTTGCTTACGCGCGCGGCTCAGTTGCCGAACCGGCATTCGACACTCGAAATTCGACATTCGAACTTAACCTGCAGCCGTTTTCCGCGAAAGCAACGAATATAGCGTTGGAACAAATACCAGTGTAATTATTGTCGACAGCGTCAGGCCGCCGATCACCGCCACGGCCAGCGGCTTTTGCAATTCGGCGCCGCTTCCCAATCCCAAAGCCAGCGGAAAAAGTCCAAACAGCGTGCACAGGGTGGTCATCAGAATGGGACGCAGGCGAATCTGGGCCGCCTGCACCAGCGCTCGATCGAAATCAGCACCGGGTTGGGCAGAGAGCCTGTCTGAATAATCGATCAAAATAATTCCGTTCTTCACGACCAGGCCAATCAGCAATATCAGCCCCATGAATGACGAAACATTCAATGGAATATCAGTAATCCACAACAAGCCCAACGCTCCCACCATCGCCAGCGGCGCGGCGCTCATAATCACCAGCGCAGGAATGAAACGCTTGAACTGTGCCACCATGACCCCGAACACCAGCAAAGCGGAAATGGCCAGGACTGTAATCAAATCTCGAAACGCGCGCTGCTGACTTTCGTACTGGCCGCCGATTTCATACCTGTAGCCCAGCGGGAGGACGATGTCTTGCATTGTCTTACGTACGTCGCGGATGGCGCTTCCCAGATCACGATTCTCCAGACGGCCAGTAACGGCCACCATCGGTTTAAGGTCTTCGCGGAACAGCTCGGCCTGGCCTTCTTCCAGATGCACATCCGCGACTGACGAAAGTAGCGTTGTCTCCCCTCCGGAGTTCTTCAACGGGAAGTTGCGCACCCAATCAAAGTTAAAGCGATACTGGTCGGGCAACCGAACGCGAATCGGAATCAAACGATCAATTTGGCGCACCTGCGTTGACTCCACTCCCAGCAAACCTGCATCCAATTGGTCCGATATTTCAGCCGCTGTCAGTCCGGCCCGCGCGGCGCGAACCGGATCGATCTGCAAAACCATTTCGGGATTGCCCCGCAGCACGCCTTTAATATCGACAACGCCGTCGATATGATGCAATTTTTCCTCCACCTTGGCTGCCAGGCTCGCCAGTTGATCCAGGTCATCGCCGAAGATTTTTACCTCGACCGGCTCAGGATTCCCTTCCAGGTCCCCCAGCAGGTCGGAAAGAATCTGCACAAATTCGATGATGACTCCAGGAACGGCGACCGCCATCTTGTCCCGCTCGTCGGCGATAATTTCATTGGCGCTGCGGGATCGTTTCGGCTTCAACTTCACGACGATGTCGCCGCGGTTCTGCTGCGTGGCGAAAAGTCCCATCTCGGCGCCGGTGCGCCGTGCAAAGGCCTCCTGTTCGGGCATTTCGGCCAGCACCGTTTCGATCTGATGCACCATCCGATTCGTTTCCGGCAGAGATGTCCCCGGTGGCGTCCAGTAGTCAACGACAAATCCGCCTTCATCCATTTCCGGCAGAAATCCGGTTTCCATGCGGAGGTAGAAGAATACTCCTACCAAGCAGAGCAGAAGCACTCCCGCTATGACCAGCCAACGGACTTTTAACGCGGTATTCACCACTGCTCCGCAGAATGATTCCATGCGCGACTGCCGCTCGGGCCCGGTTCGTTCGCGAGGCGCCTCTTCGCGATCGCGTCCCTGTTCACTTTTCTCACGCAACACAGACGCGGCCAGCACCGGGATGAAAAGCAATGCCAGCATGAGCGAAATCAACACCGCGGTGACCAGCGTAATGGAGAGCGCCGCAAAAAACTGCCCCACCACGCCTTCCAGCAGCCCCAGCGGCAAGAAGACAACCACCGTTGTCAAAGTAGATCCGACCACCGGCGCCACAAGCTCATTGGTCGCCTGCTCGACAGAAGCGAGTACCCCCATTCCACTCTCTATATGACGATGGATGTTTTCCACCACTACAATGGCATCATCGATAACTAACCCGATCGCTACCGCCATTCCTCCCATCGACATCAGGTTGATGGTGGTGCCGAAAATTCGCATGACGAAAAACGTGCCGACAATTGTCAACGGCAGCGTAGTAGCTGCGATTAAAGTGATGCGCCAGTTTCGCAGAAACAGAATCAGCACAATGACGGCCAGCACGCCACCGATGAAAATCGCATCGCGCACGTTGGCGATCGAGCTCTTTACAAATTCGGCCAGATCGTAGACGACCGACAACTTGACAGCGGAAGGAAGCGAAGCGCGCATCTCGCGCATCGCGTCTTTCACATCCTGAGCCACCTGCGAAATATTGCCGCCGATCTGCCGGCTCACGTTCACAAAAGCCCCAGGACGCCCGTTGGCATAAATGAGTATCGTCGGATCGGCTACACCGTACTCGACGGTCGCCAGATCACCCACCTTTACCGGAGTTTGATTCTTAAAGGTGACCACCGTCTTGCCGATGTCTTCGAGAGTCTTCCGCTCGCCGCTGGCAAGCACCAGGTATTGCTTGTAATCCATCGGCAGCCGGCCCACGCTGGTGATCACATTGGTGCGGGCCAGCGCCTGTTTGACGTCTTCCAGTCCCAGGTGGGCCGCCTGCAGCCGGGAAGGGTCGACGATCACGGACACCTCACGGACATCGCTGCCCTGCACCTCCACCCGGGAAACCGCAGCAACGCGGCTCAATCGGGGACGAATCTGGTAGAGTGCGACATCACGCAGATCTGCTGGCGGCAAATCGCCCAGTACGTTAATACTCAAGATAGGAAAGAGAGAAGGGGTTAGCCGTTCCACCACCATGGATGTTTCAGGCGGCAGTGATTCCTTGGTCTCGGCCAGCCGCGCCTGCGTCAATTGCAGCGCATACTGCATGTCAATGTCCGGCTGGAATAGAACATTGATCTCAGTGGAGCCACGGATCGTTTTCGATCGAACGCGACGCACCCCCAGCACGGTGCGCGAAGCCTCTTCCAACGGCCGCGTTACGGCCAGCGTCATGTTGCGGGGCGACAGGTGATCCGAGCTGGCGACAATGGTAATGCGAGGGAACTGCACTTCCGGATAAATATTGCTGGGCAGTTGAAAAGCAGACAGCAGGCCTGCCATGGTCAGCAGCACTACGGCAAGCAAAATAAGCTTAGAGTTATTGAGCGCAGCGCGGGCGACGTTCACTTATCAATCACTATGTGGGCCTTGTCCTCGAGCCCGTAATTGCCGGATGTCACTACCTTTTCTCCCGGAGAGATTCCCGACAATATTTCAGCCTGATCATGATTTTGAATGCCAACTTGAACCGGTTTCTTGGCTGCCGTATCTCCCTGGACAACGTACACCCGGGTCTCGTTCTCTGCTTTGACGACAGCAGAGGCCGGAACTAGAGTAGTGTTGGTGTGCTGCTGCACGGTCAGCTCCCCTTCTGCAAACATTCCGACCTTGAGGCGGTTGCCGGGGTTGCGGACTTGGAGCCGGGCTTGCACTGAGTCCGTCGCCGGATCCACCGAGCCGCCTACGGCGATGATTTCTCCCTGAAAGACCTGACCCGGATAGGATGCAGTGGTCACCTTCAGTTTTTGGCCGACGCGAGCATAGCCCGAAAAGCGGCTGGGAATTCTAGCTTCCATCTCCACCGTATCCAGGTTTGCAATTTCGAGGATCGGATCGGACGGAGTGCCGCTGACCTGTTCGCCGGTGTTCAAAAGCCGGTGCAGTACGATGCCGGAAATGGGAGCATAGATCTGCGTGCGCGCCACCTGCAATTGGGCTCCCTCTAGAGCCGCTTTGGTTTTTTCGACCTCTGCCTGTGTTACCCGAACCTGGTTCTCTGAATCCTGAACTTCCTTGCCGGCGGCGATCCCTTTTTCATAAAGCGACCGATTGCGTGCCAGGTCTTTCCTGGCATTCTCCAGGTTCGCTTCCGCTTGCGCGAGGGTAGCCCGCGACTGATCGCGCTGTTGCACGTAGGGAGAGGGGTCAATGCGGGCAATCAACTGACCTTTGCGAACCGTCTCGCCCTCGGCCGCGCGCACTTCCAGTATACGGCCCGCTACCAAAGAACTGGCTTTCACGTCCTGATTGGGAAGCGCAGCAATACTGCCCGGAACTTCCACGGTCTCTGCAATATTACCGCGCGTCGCGGTTGCCACTTTCACATGCACGGTGGGAATCTGAGCTTTTTCCCCTTCAGATCCCGCCGATTCGCCGCGCTTGGAACAGGCAGGACAAAGCAAGGCAAGTAACAAAAAGGGGACGATAAGAGGGAGTGAGACTGCCGACCGCGGGCGAATGGGTTTCACCGCAGAGACGCAGAGTCCGCAGAGGCCACGCAAAGGTTCCTTCTCCGCGTCAGCTCTGCGATCTTTGCGCCTCCGCGGTGAAGGAATAGCTCGGCAATTTGCCGATATTCGCATTTTGCAGCGGCTTCTCTGAACGTTCGAAAAAATCGGTCTGATCATGACAGCGGCACTCCTCCGGCTTCCTCCACATCTGCCACCGCCATCTGAAACTCAAATTCCGCCTGCAGCGATTCCACTCGAACGTCTCGCAGGCTCTTCTGCGCTTCCAGCACGAAAAGAATGGACGTCTTCCCTTCCCGGTAGCTCTCCTCAGCCAGCCTCTCCAGCTCCACAGCGGCAGGAACAATTTCTCTCTGAAAAACATCGACACGCGATTGCTGCGCCAGCAGCCGGGAATGCGCCGCGCCGATCGCGCCTTCGATGTGGCGTCGTGTTGCTTGAACTGACAATTTCAGTTGTTCCTGAAGCGCCTGTGATTGTTCGATCTGTCCGGCGCGCTTCTTATGAATGGGGATTTCCACGTTAATGCCGGCGCGAGGACCGACGTTGAAATCCGCTGAAAAAAACTCTGAGCCTGCAATGACGCTGACATCCGGAAGGGACTCCGCATGCAGCAGGCGCAGCCTTTGGTTTTCCACCTCGAGTTGTTGATTCAGCGCCTGAAGATCCGGATTCTGCCTGAGGGCGGTCTGCAGATATCCGGAAACCTCAAATGCAGGAGCGAAATCGCGCAGCGAACCGAAAACGGAGACCGAGGCTTCCGGGCTAAGATTGAGCACTGTCTTAAGATCCGCTTCAGCGGCCAGCTTCTGTTTTTGCTCCAACTGGAGATCATTGTGCGCTCGATCCAGACCCAGCTTCGCTTGCAGAACGTCAAGATAAGGAACTGCTCCTGCTCGATAACGTTCGTCGGCGGTATTTTTCACCCGCTCTGCGATTTCGACTTGGGTTTGCGCCAGAGCGATTCGCTGGCCGCTGAAGACGACCCCATAGAAGGCTCTGCGCAAATCACGACGCATTTTGCGTAAAGCGTCGGCCAGCTCGGCATCCGCCAGTTTCAATTCCGCTTCCGCTACATCGATGCGGCGGGCGCGCCGGCCGCCCAGTTCCAGCGGCAGCTCGAACACGACCGAAGCATGTGGGTCGGACCGCAACACTTCGGCCGCTATCAGAGGATTAGGCTGTGTTGCCGCAATTCGAATTCCAGCCCGGCGAACGGCATACCTGGCGCGGGCTGCCAGGACATCCAGGTTCATTCTCTGAGCCAGATCATAAATTGCCGCATAGCTGTTTGGAATCTGTGGCGAAGCCTGCTCCGTCGCACTAACTGCAGTGGCGCTAAGCAAAACGCCCAGGATGCTGGCAATGACACACCGGCAACGTAGAGACGCGTTATAGCGCGTCTCTACAAATGGGATGTTCTGTCTCGGTGGGTGGCTTGTCACCTCCAAGCTCATGGCTGATTATCCCTGGGATATCTCTACACTTACCGGTTCTAGACGAAAAGGGCTCCATATTGTTTCATAATCAGAGTTTATACTGCACCGCGAATTCGAAGTTGAGGCGTACAGTATGAACCACTGAACACGGGGGACACGGGGATTTAATGGAAGCACTTCGTATTCCCCATATGCCCCGCGTCCCCCGTGGTCAAATTTCCTTTTAGGGTCTCGCATCATCTTTCGCAAATCTGCCGCCTCCAAAGTTAACTGCCCGTTTTCCGGCAGACCCCTTCGTTAACCTTTCCCAAGGCGGAAACCCAAGGGACGGCAATAATCATGCAGGCTGTTGTTAACACTGGCCGTTGCAGAACCGTCTTCTCTGTCGAGACATGCTTTAAGATAGCTATCAGCCATCGGCCTTCAGCGGTTGGAGTCTCAAAGTGCTTCGCTTGACGCTCAAGGCTGACTGCTGATAGCTGCTGACCGATAGCTTGTTTGGCGTCGCGACCATACGCGAAGGCGAAAGTGAAGACAGGTGTTGATCTCTGTGTCGAGATCGGGCAACGTCAGCCCGTGACAACGCATTTGGTGATCCCAGGTTCTGAGGAGACTGTCCTGGTGGGCGCTGCGCGCGACGGGGACCGTGTGGCGTTCGGACGACTCTATGATCGTTATGCGCGCATGGTTCACGGAATCCTGCTGGCTCGGGTTCCACGCTGCGAAGTGGATGATCTGGTACAGGACGTTTTTTTACAGGCGCTGCGCCGGCTGCACACACTTCGTGACAGCGCAGCTTTTGGTCCCTGGCTGGCTATGATTACGCGAAATCGCGCCAACGATTTCTATCGGCGCTCCAAGGAAGGCTCTGAGGAGCTGTCCGAGGATCTTGCTGAACCGCAGAGCGACAGAACCGAGACTTTGGCAGCCCTCGCGGTGATCCGGTCACTGCCGGACGCCTATCGGGAAACATTGATCCTGCGTCTGGTAGAAGGGATGACCGGGCCGGAAATTGCAGCCCGGACCGGACTGAAAGCTACATCGGTGCGGGTGAACCTGCACCGCGGAATGAAGCAGCTTCGCGAAAGGCTAGAAAGCAGAAGGGAGAAGGGAGAAGGGAGAAGGCAGAAGGGAGAAGGCAGTAGGCAGTAAGCAGTCGGCGGTGGGCAGAAGGCAGTAGGCAGGAGACAATTTGAGATGGACCCAATGACAAACGTTATCAAAGACCAACGACTCATTGCATGCTCACTGTCTGCTGCCCACCGCCGACTGCTTACTGCCTACTGCCTACTGCCTTCTGCCTTCTCCCTTCTCCCTTCTCCCTTCTCCCTTCTCCCTTCTCCCTTCGGCCTTCCGCCTTCTGCCTACCGCCTTCACGTAATGAGAAGAGACTATGAGTGAAGATTATCTATGGGACCGGTCGGGAGAACCAGATCCCGAAGTGGAAAAACTCGAACATCTGCTGGGGCCGCTTCGCCATAATCGGCCTGCGCCGGAATTCCCGGCGCCAGTTGTTCCGCTGCGGCGAAGCCGAATTGCACTGCTCCTGCCGCGGCTGGCGGCTGCAGCCGCCGTCTTGCTGCTGATTGGTGGCATCTGGATTTGGATCCAGCCGTCGCGTGCCTGGAACGTAGCTCGCATTTCGGGAACGCCAAAGATCAGTTCTTCTCCGATCGGCGAGGCAGGAAAGCTGGCCGTAGGCCAGTTGCTGGAAACCGACGACGTATCGCGCGCAAAAATCGACGTGGGCCAGATTGGACAAGTAGAAGTCGATCCTAACACGCGGGTGCGTTTGATCCGGACGCGAGCTACTGAGCATCGGTTGGAACTGGAACGTGGCATGATCCACGCGCGCATTTGGGCGCCTCCAGGCCTGTTTTTTGTAAACACGCCGTCCGCGGTGGCCGTCGATCTCGGCTGTGCCTACGACCTGGAAGTGGATGACGCCGGTGCAGGACTGCTGTACGTGAAGAACGGGTGGGTGGGATTTGAATTCAATGGCCGCGAATCCTTCGTTCCCGCCGGCGCTCAGTGCGAGACGTATCCTGGCATCGGCCCCGGCACGCCTTATTTTGAGGATGCGTCGGATGTATTTCGCACCGCCCTGGAGGAACTGGATTTCGGCCGATTGGGTCCGGTTAAGCGCGCCAGCTCGATTGCCACGGTCCTTTCCGAAGCTCGCAAGGACGACACCCTGACTTTATGGCACCTGTTGTTTCGAGTCAGCGACGCAGAGCGTGGAAAAGTCTATGACCGCATGGCGCAACTGGCGCCGCCGCCAAAGGGCGTAACCCGCGAGGATGTTCTTCGCCTCGACAAGCAGGCACTCGATCTCTGGTGGAATGAGTTGGGGCTGGGAAACACCAGTTGGTGGCGCATGTGGAAAGGACCGTCGCCGTTCGAGCAACGTTAGTCGAACGTGGGACGAACCGATTGCGGATTTCGGATTGCGGATTGCGGATTAGAGAGGTCCGTTGTCAGTTGTCCGTCGTCCGTTGCGCCGTGCCGGAAAGAAAGGTGCTCCGCAGTTAGTCACAGACAGGAGTTCACGCACGAGAACTAAAGACAACGGAGACTTGCCAAATCCTCAATCCCAAATCCGCAATCCCAAATCCGCAATCCCAAATCCGCAATCCGCAATCCGAAATCACACGATATCCTGCGCGATCTCAGCTCCGATTGCCTGCAGGCGTTCGATTACATTTTCATAACCGCGCAGGATCACCTCTGCATGCTCGATCGTAGTGGTGCCTTCGGCGCACAACCCTGCCACGACCATTGCCATGCCGGCCCGGATGTCGGGTGACTCCAGCGAAACGCCGCGCAGCGGTGAGGGCCCTTCGACCAGAACGCGATGAGGATCGCACATGGTGATTTGGGCGCCCATTCGCTTCAGCTTGTCGACAAAGAACATACGCGACTCATACATCCAGTCGTGAACCAGGCAAAATCCTTCACTCTGTGTGGCCAGCACTATGGCCAGGCTTACCAGGTCGGTGGGAAAAAGCGGCCAGGGGCCGGCCGTGATTCGCGGCGGGCTGGCGCGCTTGCCGCACGATACTCGCAAAGCGCCTGATCCCAGCATTTCAAAACTAATGCCAAAACTGTCGAGCACGCTCTGAATGCCGAGCAAGTCCTGACGGCAGACACCTCGCAGCAGCACGTTACCGTTAGTTACGGCAGCCGCCATGGCAATCGTACCGATATCGACGTAATCGGAAGGAATTTTAAAATCAACTTGTGCCGGTGGCGTCAGTCCGCTTTTGACCTCAAAGTAAAGCGGATGAAGTTCGATCGTGCAGCCCAGCCGTCCGAGAAACTCAATGAGGCTGAAGACATGGGGCTCGCGGGCCGGATTCTGGATGATGCCTCTGCCGAGCGCGGCAAAAAGAAGCAACGCATTTTCCGTTGCAGTAACCGAGCTTTCCTCCATGTAAACTTCCGGCATTGCTACCTGCCGTTCCCGCTTCAGTTCAACGCCGTCCGCACTTTCTTCCACCGAGAATCCAGCGGAGCGAAAAACTTTCCAGTGCATGTCCAGGGAGCGGCTGCCGATGGAGCAACCTCCGGGGAGGCCGGCACAGTAGAGTCGGTTTGTGTTGGGCGCCAGCGATCCAAATAAAAGAACCGAGCCCCTCAGCTTTTTGACTAAATTCGCCGGAAGTTCTTCTCCTCGCACTCCGCTGGTATCCAAGATAAGAGAATCGTCCTTCCAGGTAACTTCAACTCCAAGGGCTTCCACCAGCCGAAGCAGATTGGAAACATCGGCGATCCTCGGAACCCGCCTAAAAGCCGTTTTGCCTCGTGTCAGCAGCGCCGCCGAGATCAGCGGAAGGGCCGCGTTCTTGTTTCCCTGAACGCAGTACTCCCCTTCAAGCTTGCGTCGTCCGGAGATGATGAACTGCCGATTCATGGCTGCGAAATCACGATCTCTCGTTGAAAGCTTAACATGGAAAGGTTTACCGTGAAGGTGCGAAGAGCACGAAGGGTTAGCCGCGGATGAACATGAATGATGTCCTTCGTCAGTTGTCCGTCGTCAGTTGTCCGTGGTTACTTGTCCGTCGACTGAGCCGCGCGCGTAAGCAAGCAGACACTCTCAGTTGCAAAGCTCGCGCTGTCCTGGATTTGATCGATTGCGGGTCCGCTTGCTCACGCGCGCGGCTCAGAGTTTTTCTCACGTTCTAAGCGACGGGTCCAGCCAAAGTAACAACGTCTGCCAGACGACGGTTTGGATCACTGACTTAGTCTGGCAGGACCCGTCGCGGACGCTCCGGGCTCTGACGCTGCCTGTTTCGCGACAGAAACTAGCTACGTAATTCCGGGTACCGAGATAAAATCAGGCGGCATGATCGAGACAGAACAGTTGACCAAGACGTTTGCAGACAAGGTCGCGGTCGCCGGCCTAAATCTGCGCGTACAGCCGGGGGAGATTTTCGGTTTCCTGGGACCGAATGGCGCCGGAAAAACTACCACGGTCAAAATGCTCACCGGAATGCTCCAGCCCACGAGCGGTCAGGCGCGTGTCGCCGGCTTCAATATCGCCACTGATCCGGTCGAAGTAAAAAAGCGAATCGGCTACGTCCCGGAAACAGGCGCGTTGTATGAAAGTCTCACTCCGGCCGAGTACCTCGAGCTGGTGGCCAATCTGCATCATCTTGACACCGATACTGCCGCGGCGCGAATAGAGGAGCTCCTCGACCTGTTCGGGGTTTTGGCGGAAAAGCACCAGCGTATGACCGAATTCTCAAAAGGAATGAAGCAGAAGATTCTTATTTCAGCAGCGCTCATCAACAAGCCCGAAGTGCTTTTTCTGGATGAGCCCTTAAACGGCATCGACGCCAACACGGCGATGATCTTTAAAGAGCTCCTCAAGAAATTAGCCGCTCAAGGAAAGACCATATTTTTCTCGTCTCACATCCTCGAAGTAGTCGAGCGGATCTGCACGCGTATTGTCATCATCAATCAGGGAAAACCGGTCATCGAAGGCAGCGCGCAGGAAATTTCAAGCGCCACTGGTTGCAACACGCTGGAGGAAGCTTTCTGCCATCTGACCGGAGTGCGCGATGCAAAACAATCAACGGCGGATTTCCTTGCGGCGCTGGAAAGAGAGTAACTACCGAGCGCAGACTTAGGGACAGTGTGCGGCAGTGTTGACGCCGGCAGCCACAGAGCCCGCAGCCGCCGATCATGCGCGCTTCTTGACGTGGCTAGCTCACTTCTTTGGTTGTGGCCTTGCCACTGTAGGCACGTGATCGTGGCCGTAATCAGCTTTGGTATTGGTGGTTAATTCCAGAACCGCATTAATCCGCGTTCATCCCGCGGCTAAAACCTCGCGTCCTTCGCGCGTTCGCGGTGAGGTGTTCAGTAACTCACACGGGCGCTCTCTATGCTAAATTTATTAAGACAGTGGCATAGGAAGCGCGGAGGAGAGTTGTGAGTGGCAGGTTTCCAAGAATTCGATTCTTACCGTCGATCGCTCTGCTGCTTTTTGAATTCGCTTTCGCCCAACAGGCAGGCCTTTCCGGGCAGGCGGGCACCGCACAAAATATCAGTGCGCAACAGACGCCAGATCAAAGCCGCTATCTGGACGAGCTTCAGGTGAAGCGCGAGGAGAACTGGTTTCAACGCGAAATCAGAAGGTTCAGGACGTATCCGCATTTGGTACGGGCCTACCAGCTTATTGATCAGGGACGGTTGGTCGAAGCGCGACAGGAACTCGAGAACTACCTCAAGATTGATCCTCAGGATCTCCAGGTGCGGCTCAATTATGTCACGCTGCTTTACCGCATGAAGGATTTTGCCGCTGCAGTAGGTCAGTCGAGTCTCATCCTGGAAACTAAACCCGTCTTTGTTCCCGCGCTTCTATACCGAGGCATGGGCCGCCAAGAACTCGGGCAGCGCCAAGAAGCAATGGCAGATTTCAAGACTGCGGCGGGCTCTGCAAACATACAGCCCTCCGACCGGATCTTCGCGCTTAACATGATCGCTGACCTGGCAATCCGGCAAAAAAGCCACTCCCAAGCGCTAACTGCACTGACCACACTTAACAAAAGCAAAGAAGAATTCGCCAACTACTTCCGAATCGGAATTGTTTTTGACCAACTCAATCGCCTCGGGGAGTCAGAGGCCGCGTTTCAAAAAGCATTCAGGCTGGCCGCACAACCATCGGAACGCGTGCAAGCGCTTCGCGCCATTGGCGTGCTGGCGGAAAAACGCCAGGACCTGAATTCCGCCAAGAAGGCGCTTCAGGCGTCCCTTGCGATAAAGCCCTCCGATCCGAACCTGATCCGCTTTCTGGCTCAAACTACATATGAGCTGGCATTCAGGCAAAAACTTTACAGCGAAGCCCTGGCGGCACTTTCACATGTGGGGGATAGTACGGATTTCGGGACTTTGTTGCGCCGGGGCTTGGCGCTGGAAAAGCAGAACCGGGTTTCGGAAGCCGAAAGCGCTTACCTTTCTGCCATCAAGCTGGCCGGAACAGAGGCCGAACAGGCACGAATCTACCGGTCTCTAGGAGACCTCGCCAAGCATCGGGGCGATCTGCAGCAGGCCGAAAAGTCGTTCCTCGAAGCGTGGAGATTAGATCCTCAGAATCGGGACGCCATCCGCGCGCTCGCCGATATCGCGTATCGGCAGAAAGACTATGGGCAGGCTGTAAAGTGGAGCCGCCAACTGAGTGCACTCAGTTCCAGTCCCGCCGATCGTGAGATTCTGGCCAAT
>DASYPF010000163.1:0-5480 GCA_036006905.1 Acidobacteriota bacterium | reverse complement strand
TACTTTGGCTTTTCAGAGCCTGAATCATCTGCCCAGGGCTTCATCGGTTTGTTGCAGCCCATAAGCAAGGACATCGGTTGGTTTTCCTGAGCCATCGAGGTAGCCACCGGCATGTCCGCGCAACGCGTTTCCGACGCTCTGGTTGCAGCTCGGATCGGCATTGTCGTGAGCCAACTTCTGTCCCACGCTGACGGCCTGAAAATTCATACCAAAGAGTGCGGGAGTCCCTGGGCCGGGAGTTCCATCGTGCTTCAAGCCGTGAATCTCATTAATGATTCCCCGGACCTTCTTCTGGTCATTCTCAACGGTACAAACAACGCTCACGGTCGCATCGAATCCGTTGACGTTGGTGATCTCCGGCGTAAAGAGGTCGTCCACACCCTTACCCGACGGACCATTTACCAGATCATAAGCGGGATGCTTGTCTGCCCACGCAGTATGGCCGCCCGCCGCCTTCACAGCCTCAAAGATGGTGTTGGTTCGGAGTGCGGAGTGAGGATACAGCGGCACACATTTGCCATTTACCAGCCGGCGAGGCAGCTTGGTGGGATCGATCACATCGAGTGAGACGTTGGCCGCGTTATAGAGGTCAATGCTCTCATCAAAAATCATAATGTTCCCGGGCGCGCCCGAGCACGCTGTATTTGTGGGATCGAAGATTGTCCGATCGAAACTGACGTCATAAAAAATCCCGTGGCTGACTGGCGAACCGCCGGTAACCAGTGCCAACAATCCGGGGAAAGAGTCGGTGTGCGCTGGAGTGCGGGCATTGGTATATGTAGTTCCGTGGTGCAAAAGTTCCGCTAACGCGGACGTGGGATGGCTGTCCACGAATCGTGCCAGGTCGAGCGCGTGTAATCCGTCAACGCTGATCAACAATACATGCTTAATGTTCGAGGTGGATTGGGCCCCAGAAGCGAGTGAAATAATCGCAACGGCAAACGCGACTGCGGCGACTGAGATAAAGCGAGGAATGGACACTGGAAGGCCTCCTGGTGGATTAACCGGGAAGCTTAGTTCGCCAGTGCCGGACCTTGGTTAATGAGAGATGAATAGTGGGTTAAAACTGTGTGACATTCTGGTAAAAGACAGCTTCAGCCTTCGGTGCCCTCCACGTTCACCTCATAATCACGCTGCAAGCAGGGAAGACGCAGCGGCAATCACGGGTGGTTTCGGGACCGGGGCCACGGGACGCCACAAATTTCGCCTCCGGTTGCGGCCTTGTTGATCTAGGTATTTCTGTCGCATCCGGTTCGTGATTGATAGTGCGTGGTCAAACTTTTCTTTTGCCGTCGAGCGGATCAACCTGATCAGATTGCGTCCTGGCCCATGATCCAGCACTTTTCCGGCGATTCCGCTAAACTCCTCCCAATCATGCCACTCACCGATGGCATCCTTAACTTCACCTAAGCTTTCAATAAAATCAGCGTCGGGATTCTTGGCTAGCTGGAGTACGTAGCGCAGCTCCTTGACCTTCAAACGGAAGGGATGCAAATTGCCGGCATCCAAACGCGGCCAACTGGCGAGCTCGTTTGAGAGCTGCAATGCTAGTGACATCGCATCGATGGGCCACTCCGTCTCTTTTTCCGAATGCTGCTGAGAGTGAGCAAGCACTTTCTCAATGTACTCTGAGGACCGTTTGAGACGGGACCCTATTGCTTTGCGATTCCATTGAACTTCTCTGTGAAGCTTACGCGCCTGTTTATAGCGTTCCGCTCCCAGGTATTCGAGTAATTCCACCAGGCACTCCTCATCGCCATCCGGGCGCAGCTTCGATGCGAAGCCCGTCAGCACATCCATATCCCGCACCTTGCCAGCCTTTTTGCGCACTGGCTTCAGCGCCTTGAGAAGCCTCTTTTGGTTGGGTTTGGATTCGATCATCGGCGCCCGGAACATGGCTTCGATGCGTCGAATAAGAGTTCGAAGGTCGTGCACCTGTTCCGGAGCAGGTTTTCTCGGAATCTTGTTCAGCATCTTACGCAACTTGCGTAGGGGTTTCTGCAATTTGGCCGGATGCAGCGACATTTGACCTTTGGATGGCGGCTCGAGATCAGGGTTCACGCGGAGTTTACGAAAAAATAGTTTGTCCGTTGAACCAAGTTGACTCTCACTGTGCTTACTGGCGTTCTGAACTGCTCGACGTTGGGGCTTGAGCGCTGGATTCTCTGACGACCAGCTCGGGTTGGATGGCGATTTCATCGGGATACCCTTCAGTGTCCTCAATTCTGGCTAGAAGTGTTCTTGCGGCGACTTCTCCCATCTGTCGCAATGGTTGCCGAACAGTGGTCAGGCTTGGGTTATGGAAAGCAGCTCCCTCAATATCGTCGAAGCCGACCACTGAGACGTCTCGGGGCACCTGCAGGCCGGCCTCGCGAAGAGCGCGAATGGCGCCGATGGCGGAGATATCGTTGTAAGCAAAGAGCGCGGTAAAAGGCTGGTTTCTCGCCAGCAACTTCTTAATATAGGGATATCCCAATTCCGGGGAAGACTCCTGAGATTCAATCTGGACGGTCAATTGGGGATCAATCTGGATGCTGAATTCCTGGGCGACTTCGCGGATCGATTCCCAGCGGTGGACTGAATCGGAGCTGGAGGGATGACCACGCATGAAGGCGATCCGGCGGTGCCCGAGGTCGGAAAGATGGCGCAATGCGATCCAGGCAGCTTTGCGATGGTCCAGGACGATGTTAGTCACCCCCGGATGGTGGCGGTGACCGGCAAGGGCGACCGTGGGCAGGGGCAGTCGGTGGGGCAAGTTGAGATCGATGGTTATGAAACCTTCCACGCCGCGTTGCAGCAAGATAGAAGTGTAGCTCTCCAGCAATTGAGGATCGTGACGGTGGATTCCAGTAAGAAAAAAATAGTTTTGGGCGCGAAGGAAATTCTCCACTCCTGCAATGACCGGGGAGCTGTAAGCGTCGCCAATTTCGTGGGCAATAATTCCGATGGTGTAGGTGCGTTTCTTTCTCAGAGTACGGGCAAAAAAGTTGGGCTGGTAGTTGAGTTCGCGGACGGCAGCGAGGACGCGGTCCTTGGTGTGCGCCGGGATGTGTTTCGCCGCTGGGGAGTCGTTGACGACGGCGGAAACCGTGCCTGGAGATAGTTTGACATGCTGAGCGACGGCCTTCAGAGTGATTGGCCGCTCGGCTTTCTGGCGACTCTCTTTGCCCGGCTTCATCTTGCTGAATTCCCTTCGGCCTTCATCGATGGCCAGTTAAGCCAGCCATCTTACACGGCGTCCTGGCGAGCCCCCGAATCGAAGGAGAAACACCCCAGAAATTTTGCGGTTGACAAATGTTATGACCTTGCCGCTTAATATGTCTCCATTGTGGGTTATTAGGACGCTATTGTGCCACAACAAAATCGTTCTTGTAGGCCGGAGGCTGAAAATGCGTAGAGCCCTGTGGTTCCTGTTCGTCGTCTTCTGCTTAGTCTCTGTCTCTCTTCCGCTGGCTGCGCAAAAAGTTACGGGAACAATACGGGGCGTGGTCACTGATCCGTCTGGAGCCCAAGTGCCGGGCGCCGAAGTGACCATCGTGAACCGGGGGACGGGTGAGGCACGTGTCGTGACGACCAATGCTGAGGGCGAGTACGTCGCCAATGACCTCGACGTCGGAACGTATGACGTGACGGTGAAGAAAGGGAACTTCAAGGAAGCCGTCAGCAAAGGCGTGGATCTTCACGTCTCATCGACCGCAATGGTGAATGTGGCGCTGCAAATGGGAAATGTGAGCGAACAAGTCACAGTAGAAGCCAATGCCGTCCAGGTAGAAACGTCGACCGGATCGGTGGGCAACGTGATCGAAGGGAATCAAGTGCGTGAGTTGCCCCTGAATGGCCGCAGCTTTGTGCAGTTGACTCAGTTGATGCCCGGTGTCTCTCCCGATTCGACCTTCGACTCCAAGAACAAAGGCCTGATGGCTGGCGTGGATTTTTCCGTCAACGGGAATAACACCACCGGCAACCTGTTCCTGGTGGACGGCGTAAATAATAACGATATTGGATCGAACCGCACCATTCTTGTGTATCCCTCGATTGACGCGATCCAGGAATTCAAGATCCTGCGAAATAGTTATCCGCCTGAATTTGGCCAGGCGATGGGCGCGATTATCAACATCGTAACCAAAGGCGGTACCAATCAATTCCATGGCGGCGCATTTTACTTTGGCCGCAACGACGTGCTGAATGCCGCCGACTACTTTAATAACCTGAACGGCATTAAGAAGGACGTGCTGCGCCGCAATGACTGGGGCTATAACTTTGGTGGTCCGATCGTGAGGGACAAGCTCTTTTTCTTCTGGTCGCAGGAGTGGAATCGCGAGCTGCGCGGTGTAGCTCGGGCTGCCAACGTACCGACTGTGGCCGAGAAAGCTGGAGACTTCAGCAATCTTCGATCAGGCGGTTGCGAGAACGTTCCCACGGACCCCAACGACTCAAATCCTCTCACCAACCGTTTCATGAGCATCGCCGATATTAACAATCATCCTGGCCATTCAGGAGCGGGAACGTCCAACGTCGGCTCGTTACTGCTCCAGCTTTTTCCTGATCCCAACGTAGCGAATCCTGTGAACTGCAATAACTGGGCTGAGTCATTAACTGCTCCGATCTTCTGGCGGCAGGAAAACATACGCATGGACTATAAGTTAGGCAAGACCTGGACTGTGTTTGGCCGCTACACCCAGGACCACTGGTCGCAACCTTTTCCTTTGGTGCCGGCTGCCTTCTGGGGTGATGATATCTATCCATCCGTCGAATCAAGCTGGATCCAGCCCGGATATCAGGCGACTATAAAGGTGACTAAGCTGTTCGGCAGCACTGCGGTGAACGACTTCCAGATCTCTTATGCTGCCAATCGGATTTTGGCAAATCGTTCCGGAACCAACCCTGGTTTGAATGATTCGATTACGGCAGCCTTAGCGCCTACTCTTTATTTCCCAATATCTGGTAAGCACGACGGCCTCCAGAGCGGTTACCCGACTTTCTGGGGTGGTCTTGGAAACGGCGCGAATTCGGACACCCTCTGGACCCAAGCTCCGTGGCATAACAACGAGCAGCTTTACATCTTGAAGGACGACTACTCGAAGGTCGTTGGTGTGCACACCTTCAAGGTCGGTTTCCTCGCCAGCAACAACCAGAAGAATGAGCTTGTCGGTCCATCCAATGCGGACGTTGGCGAGTTTTGGGGTGCCTCTGGTCTAGACAGTACGAATGGAGCTTTCAATGCGCTCTGGAACCAAGTCGAGTGGGGGTGGGATGAAACAAAGACCAATCCCTTCACCGAGACCCGGTGGCATGACTATGAGTGGTATTTCGGGGACACCTGGAAAGTCCGCCGCAATCTGACTCTGGAGTACGGTTTTCGCTGGTCTTTCCTGCGGGAGCCTTTCGCCGCCAAGGATAAAATTTCGAACTTCCAGGCCAGCGCCTATGATCCAGCTTTGGGCTCGGATCCCTGTAACGGTCTCTGGCAGGTTCCGGGA
>DASYPF010000162.1:0-4451 GCA_036006905.1 Acidobacteriota bacterium | reverse complement strand
TCCCCAGCCCCAACATCTGTTATAGACCAACTCATCTAGGAGGAACTTCAGCATGCAGCACAGCGAAGAATTCTTGAAGCTTGTCAATGCGGCCAAGGCGCGTATTAAGCAAACCCGTGTCGATGAAGTCGCGCAACGTCTTCAGGCAGGCGAAAAATTGACGCTCATCGACGTGCGCGAAGACAATGAGTGGCAGAAGGGTCGCGCCAAAGGCGCAGTGCATTTGGGCAAAGGGATCATCGAACGGGACATTGAAACAAGGTTCCCGGACAAGAATCAGGAGCTGATTCTTTACTGTGGTGGCGGCTTCCGATCCGCTCTCGCCGCCGACACCCTCCAGCAGATGGGCTACAAAAATGTGATCTCTATGGACGGGGGGTGGAAGGGGTGGAAAGAAAAGAACTTGCCAACGGAAGTTTAGCAATTTGAATTTCGAATTTCGAAGTTCGAGTTTCGAATGGCGCATGACCGGTGTCGGGTGCTGGGTGTCGGGTCTCAGTATCGGGTGTGGGTTAGTGTCATCAAGTCATCGGGTTCTCAGGTCAACAATTCGGCAGATCAGGATGCCAATGGTCTGACTTGCTGACCTGAGGGCCGGCTGACTTTACTCGACACCGATACCCGACATCCAGCATCCGAAACCAGTCACCTGCATTCGAAACTCGAACTTCGAAATTCGAAATTCCGACGCCTGGCAGCTATGGTATGATTCGCACACCTTCCCCAGGAGACGACATGTTGGACAAAATACGATTCATCGCATTGCCCATCGTTTTGCTTTTGATTGCGTTTGTCGGCAGGCTCATCATGGGAGCCAAAGGTGTGCCATACGCTGCAGCAAACCGTGTGTTCTCCATGGTTATTCTTCAGGTGCACCTGGCGCTTATTTGGGGAGCATTTTCTAAGAGGTACAAGGGCTACGGAATCGGCGGGGCCATGGTGGTCGGCCTTCTCATCGGATTAACCAGCCAGATCCTTATTCTTCTGGGCACAGTTGGGTCCTACCTGATGCACAACCAGACCTACTTCAACTATCCGGAGGCGTTGGGTGTCGCGGCCGCCGTCGGCGGCCGGGCGGCGCTCAAAATCAGGTTGTTTGGCTTGATTGGCAATTGCATCCTATCCGTGGTAGCGGCCGTCCTCGGTTATTTTCTAGGCGGACTGATCCCGGCAGGAAGCGGTACAACAAAAACACAAACGGCGTAGGACCAGCCCCTCGGGGGAAGCCCGCTAAAAGCGGGCTAACAGGCGCAGCATGCTGCGTCTCTACTCAACAGGACAAACCATCCTATGAAACAACTCATCAAATTCCTAATTCAGATTGTAGTGATCTTTACCTTGGTGTCGGGATACTCGGCTGCCGGCTCTCCACAGCAGGCCGGCCACGTACATGACCACTCTCAGACGGTCGTTCCCCTGCAACCTCTAGCGCAGCAGGTGCGACAGATCGAAGCGGCGCTGCGCTATCTTGGCCAGCCGCTCCAGCCTGCGGACCAGCGGCAGATCAACGATGCGATAGCGCGCACGGATGAAAAAGCGGCGGTTTCTGAGCTGGAGAGCGTTCTCGACAAGCATGCGTTGGTAATAGTCGAGATCAATCCCGAAAGTCGGGTCAAGGTAAAGCAGGGCGCAGCAAAACCGGAGCTGGTTGAAGGCGGCGCGCGCTTGTTTCTTGTAAAAATCATCAATCAAGCGGGAGTCACCGCGCCTCTTGCCGTGCAGAGCCCAAACAGCGGACCCGTCTACATCAAATCTAAAGGCGACTCCGAGCCTCCATCGGAGCTGACCTTTTCCGATGTTACAGAACGGTGGGCAGATATTTCCGTCTACAACAAATCGCCCATGCGGGAACGTCTGTCCGGGTTGGGTCTGGAATATCAGATCTTACAGGTGTCCAGCCGCGACCGCGGGCAGCGCTCTGCGCAGATGAGCTTCAGCGTGGGACAGGGGTCGCAGGACATCGGCTATCGCAATGACGTAACGATCCTGTTCAATGCGCTGCCGGCCCGGAGTGTAAAGTTGCGCGTTCGGGATGAAAATGGATCCCCCACGGTGGCTTCATTTACCATCCGCGATCAGCTCAGCCGCGTCTACCCGGCACCCTCTAAGCGCCTGGCGCCGGACTTTCCCTTCCAGCCGCAAGTTTATCGTGCCGATGGATCGACCATTCATTTGCCTGACGGTAAGTACATCGTCACCTGCACGCGGGGGCCTGAGTATCTTCCGGAGTCGAAAGAGTTCGTGGTGGAGAATGAGCAACCGGTGGACCTATCGTTCCAGCTTAAACGATGGATTGATCCATCAAAGTACGGATGGTTTTCCGGAGACCATCATATTCACGCCGCAGGCTGCTCGCATTATCAGAACCCGACGCAGGGAGTTCTGCCCCAGGACATGTGGAATCAAATTCAGGGAGAAGCGCTCAATATCGGGTGTGTGCTTACATGGGGCCCCTGCTACTACTATCAGAAGCAGTTTTTCAGCGGACAGGATCACCCCCTCTCCAAGCCCAATCAACTGATCCACTACGATCTGGAAGTTTCCGGATTTCCTTCCAGCCATGCGGGACATCTGGTGTTTCTCGGATTGAAGGAACAGGATTATCCCGGCGCAAAGCGCATCGAGGAATGGCCGACGTGGGACCTGCCGCTGCTGAAATGGGCTCGGTCGCAGGGAGCTGTCGTCGGATTTGCGCACTCGGGTTGGGGTCTGGAAGTAAAGGGCAACGAACTGCCAAACTATCAAGTGCCTGGCTTCGACGGTATCGGCGCCAACGAGTACATCGTCGATGTCACACATCCGGGGAGCGTCGATTTCATTTCCACGGCTGACACACCCTATTCCTGGGAATTGAACATCTGGTATCACACTCTGAACGTCGGCTTTCGGACGCGCGTCAGCGGTGAAACGGACTTCCCATGCATTTTCGACAGCCGTGTGGGACAAGGGCGCGCTTACGCCAAAGCGGCCGCGCCGGTGACTTATAGCGGCTGGCTGGAGTCAATTCGCGCCGGGCGCAGCTATGTATCCGACGGCAGAAGCCACCTGATGGATTTCAAAGTAAACGGTGTAGACGCTGGGACCAATGAGAGTGAGATTCGTTTGGACAATCCTGGAACCGCTCACGCCGAACTCAAAGTGGCGGCGTACTTGGATCCTGTGCCGGATCCGGAAATCCAGAAACTTGCACCTGACAGAAAACCGTATTGGGATATCGAACGGGCACGCATCGGCAAGACACGAGAGGTCTCCGTCGAATTGGTGGTAAACGGTAAATCGATCGCGCAGAAGAATATCGTGGCGGACGGAAAATTACAGAACGTGCAATTTGATTTTCCGCTCGAGCAAAGCAGTTGGGTTGCCGTTCGCATTCTCGGCTCGTCTCATACGAACCCGGTCTTTGCCATTCTTGCCGGCAAGCCGATCCGAGCTTCCCGGCGCAGCGCCGAGTGGTGCCTGGCAGGCGTCAATCAGTGCTGGACGCAGAAGGCCCCTAAGATCTCCGCGAAAGAATTACAAGCTGCGCGGAAAGCCTACGACCATGCGCGGCAGGTTTACAGCAAGCTGATAGCCGAGTGCGCTAATCCCTGAGGGGATGAAAAGGCTGGCCACGGATTTCACGGATCAACGCGGATAAATCGGATCTGGGACAGGGCACGACAAAACCCTAAAAGCCAACTCAGCTCAGCTCCCGCTTTCCGACCCCGATATTCCTGTTAATTCGTATAATTCGTGGCCTTTCTTTTCTCGATCCGGTCAAAGACGCTATAATTCGGTGCGATGAACCCTGCCAAGCCTGAAATCAAGTTCACCTATGAAGACTGTCTCCTACTTCCCGAGGGCAAACAGTACGAGCTTATAGATGGAGATCTTTATATGATCCCTGCACCTCGGCCTTACCACCAGATCGTGTCCGGACGCATCTATTCAGCACTCCTCCAATTTGTGGATGAGCACAAACTTGGAATGGTAATTCCCGCTCCTTGCGACGTCTACTTCTCTCAGCACGATGTCGTCGAGCCGGACATTCTCTTTATCACTGCCGACAGACTCGGGATCATCAAGGAAAACTATATTCAGGGCGCACCCGATTTGCTGGTCGAAGTGGTTTCCCCTTCCGGTCAAGAGAGAGATCGCACGGTGAAACGCAAGCTTTATGCGCTTTATGGTGTCCGCGAGTACTGGATTGTCGACCCAGATGCGAAAAGCATTGAACTGTTGACGCGACACGAGGGCGATCTCAGGACCGCGCGGACCTTTGTAGGAAACGAATCGCTTACCTCGCCGCTTCTTTCTGGATTTCAACTTTCGCTGGCAGAAGTCTTCAAGCCTTTAACGCCGAATTACGCATAAATTGCTTGCGGGCAACCACAGAGCCGCGACCGGAAGGGAGCGGCGCGGCAATGTAAGTCAAGTCGCCAATGCATTGCCGCAACAGACGATGACTTACA
>DASYPF010000161.1:0-4467 GCA_036006905.1 Acidobacteriota bacterium | reverse complement strand
CAAGGGAATTTGAGGACTAAAGGCCGGCATGAAGGTTGATCGTATCACTGTCAGGAGACTACAATGGTCACATGATAAAGACATTGAAGGAGAGCAAGGCGAAACTTTCCGAGCTGGTGGACTTGGCGAGCCGCGGTGAGGACGTTCTGATCAGCGTGCGGGGAAGGGTGAAAGTTCGTTTGACACGCGCTGCCGCGGACATGGGCGCTTCCGACAGGACGCGCTGGGTAAGAGAGCTCCGGCGATTGCAGAAGTCGTGGCGCCGCGCCGTGACCCATCCGACCGTGGAAGAAATCCTGTCCCAACTCCGGGAGGACCGGTTCTGAGCCGTGTCATACTGGGATACTTCAGCGCTTGTCAAGCTTTACGTCGCCGAAGTCGATTCTGCCTACTTCCTGCAATTGCTAACTACCCAAGATGAACCGATAGCTTCATCAGCGATAGCGACCACGGAGGTGCTCTGTGTTCTCTATCGCAAAGAACAGGCCGGCGCATTGAGAAGCGGAGCAGCGAGGCGCATTTACTCAAAGTTTGGATCAGACGTCAGCTCCGGCAGGATCCTGACGATTCCTTACAGTCGCGATGTTGAAGCTGAAGCCGAAAAGCTAGTCAGTCGAGTGTTTGCTCGGAAAAGGCCTGTATCGCTTCGAAGCCTGGATGTCATCCATGTTGCGACAGCTCTGTCAGGCGGAGCTAGGGAGCTTGTGACGACAGATGCGAAACTCCGGGAAGTCTCCAAGCTTGTCGGGCTGAACATTCTTCCTTAGCTGTTTGGCGGGTTGAAGGTGGTTAATTAAATCAGCGTCAATCCGCGTTCATTCGCGGCAAAACTTTCGCGCCCTCGCGGTCAGCTCTTAATGTTCGATGATGAATCACGTTTTTGACTCCAAAGTTTGTTCCAACCTCTCCACCGCGCGGCGCAAGGAGTGGCTGGAAACCAATGGCATCGGCGGATTTGCTTCTTCCACGGTTGTCGGCATGAATACGCGCCGCTACCATGGCTTGCTGGTGGCGGCGATGCGACCTCCGGTAGGAAGGGTGGTCTTGCTCAGCAAGATCGATGAAACTCTTGTTACCGAGGGCCGCGCCTACGATCTATCCACGAATCAGTATCCTGGCGTTGTTCACCCCAACGGCTACCTGCTGCAGGCGGAATTCAGGCTCGATCCGATGCCTGTATTCGTATTTCGTATTGGCGATGTGGTCTTGGAGAAGATCGTTTTCATGCTGCAGGGAGAAAACTCCACCGCCATCCGTTACCGGTTGCTGAGCAAGTCGCCGGCAGATGCGCGGCTGGAGCTTCGCCCGTTTATTGCCTTTCGGGATCATCACAGCTTGACGCACGCAAATCCGGCCCTGAATCCGAGCGTGGAAGCCGGAGAAGCTTGGTTTTCCTTGACGCCTTACCCGGGCTTGCCAACGCTGTTTGTTAACCACAACGGCGCTCAATTGGCTCCCAGTTCGCAGTGGTATTACCGGTTTCAATATGAAGAAGAGCGCCAGCGAGGGCTGGATTGGGAAGAGGACCTGTTTAATCCCTTTGTCCTGCGCTGCGCGCTGGACCGCGCAGACGCTTGTCTTATCGCTTCTACAGAGATTCGTGATGCGTCGGCTGTGAGCAAACTGCGCGAGACGGAGGTCCGCCGGCGCGCCTCACTCACGCTAGGATTTGAGGCATCGGATCCACTGGTACAGGATCTGGTGCGCGCAGCAGACCAATTTCTTGTGCGTCGTGGCGACAATCTTGCCAGCATCATTGCCGGCTATCCCTGGTTTACCGACTGGGGTCGAGACGCGATGATCTCGCTGCCCGGTCTGGCACTGGCGACGCGTCGTTTTGAGGAAGCACGCAGAATTCTTCTGGCATTTGCCCGACACTGCAACCAGGGCATGCTGCCGAACCGATTCCCGGACGCCGGAGAGCAGCCTAAATACAATACTGTCGATGCGGCGCTCTGGTTCTTTCAGGCGATTTACGCGCTGGTGCAGTACACGGATGATTATGCTTTTGTGCGCGATCAGCTCTATGAAACATTGGTCGACATCCTGCGCTGGCACTTGCAGGGCACTCGATATGGAATCAAAGCCGGTGAGGATGGACTTCTCTACTCCGGCCAGCCGGAAGTTCCGCTGACCTGGATGGACGCCAGAGTCGGCAATTCGGCAGTAACGCTGCGATCGGGGAAGCCCGTCGAGATTCAGGCCCTCTGGTACAACGCGCTGCGGGTGATGCAACATCTCGGGCGCCGTTTTGGCGATTGGCGAAATGAGCAGCGCCACGCCGAACGTGCCGAGCGCGCCAAGCGAAGCTTTAATGAGCAATTCTGGAATCCCGAAGCTGAGTGTCTCTACGATTGCATTGATCCCTCCTTGCGGGATGGCTCGATCCGTCCCAATCAGATTTTCGCGGTGAGTCTTCCGTTCTCGATGCTTTCAAGGGAACAGATGCTCAAAGTGGTCGACGCCGTCACGCGAGAGCTTCTCACCCCCTTTGGCTTGCGTAGCCTTTCGTGTGCCGATCCTTCCTACCGCGGGATGTATGAAGGCGATCAGCGCAGCCGCGACACCGCATACCATCAAGGCACGGTTTGGCCCTGGCTCCTGGGCCCTTACATTACGGCGCGCGTCCGCGCATACGGCAGCAGTGCCGTCGCGCGCAAGGAATCGGCAAACCTGCTTGACGCTCTGAAAGAACATCTGAGTGATGCGGGACTCGGTTCGATCTCGGAGATTTTCGACGGCGACGCGCCACACGCGCCCAGGGGCTGTATTGCGCAGGCGTGGAGTGTCGGAGAAATATTGCGGGCTGCCGTTGAGGATTTGGGTTTGTCACTAGAGAATTCAGCCGCCGGCGACGAACGGGTATAGACGCAGAAGCGTCAAGACTATAAACCACGGGGAACACGGGGAACACGAGGTATTTGATGATTTTTTGATTCACAAGATTTGGCAGGATATCAGCTGCCCTCCTTAGCCCCATGTTCCCAGTGTTCCCCGTGGTTTCATCGGTAACCCGACCGAGCCATCGGGCTTCGAAAAATGTAAGGCACCTACAACCTTTGCAACGTTAGTTCAGTCTAATTCCGAAAGCCATGAAGGAGGTCAAAATGAATCCGAAGAAACTTTCGATTTCTGCAACCGCAGTACTATTCGCCGCCCTTTTATCGGCGGGCGTCCTTTGGGGGGCTGAGCAAACGCGGTCGTTCAACGTGACTCCCGGCGAGACTCTTGAGATGTCGGTTCGGGGCGGAATTGTCCTCAATCCCTGGACCAGAAGTGAAGTAGTTGTGAGGGCCACAGGTATCGACGATGAGGATCTGCCTGCGCTGCAGATGGTTCAGACGGGCCCCGCTGTGCGCGTGGATTTCCGTCTCAGAGGTGAGGGATCGAAGGATGCACAGTTTGAAGTCAGCCTTCCGGCACAATTCAATATCAACCTGCGAACATCGGGCGGCAATATTGAAATTCGCGATGCGATGGCCGGTGATCTCCGGGGAGCAACCTCCGGAGGCAGTATCCGTTTGACCGACGTAAGCGGGAAAGTCGATATGAAAACGTCGGGCGGGAATATCCATTCCGGTAATATCCAGGGAGACACCGTATTTAGGACTTCCGGCGGCAGCATTGAGCTCGGAATGGTGGGTGGTACTGCAGACGTGCACACTTCCGGCGGGAATATTTCAGTCGCCAATGTGGGCAAAACCTTGAACGCCAAAACAGCCGGGGGCAATATCAGTGTCGGGGATGTCGGAGGGCAAGCAACAGTGGCCACAGCAGGGGGAAACCTCACCGTCGGGACAGTTTCTGGGAGCGCCGATTTGAAGACGGCCGGAGGGAATATCGCATTGCGCGGAGGCAGCGGAACCATCACAGCCAAGACCGCCGGCGGTGGAATCGACATCAAGAATGTTTCTGGTTCGGTGGATGCCAAAACCGCCGGAGGGAACGTTGAAGCAGAGCTGATTCCAAGCGGATCAGGCACGAGCCGCCTGGAGACTGCTGGGGGAGATGTGAAGCTTTTTCTGCCGGAGGGTTCGCGGGCGTCTATCGACGCACGAATCCGGATCCAAGGAAATTGGGAAAGCCGCAGCAAAAAATACGAAATCCGCTCCGATTTTCCCCACCAGGCACTTCAAAAAGACCAAGACGCCGAAGAGATTCGGGCCGAGTTTCTACTCAATGGAGGGGGAGAACGAATTTCGCTTCAGACAGTGAATGGCAATATCGAAATTCGAAAAATGCGGAGCAAGTAGGGAGCCGCGGATTAACGCGAATGAACGCGGGAAGTGCGAATGACGAAGTTCGGAAGTGCGAATGACGAAGTACGAATGACGAATGACAGCGAAATGTCAGAGCCCGGAGCGTCAGCGACGGGTCCGGCCAGAGTAACAACGTCTGCCAGACGAACGTTTGGACCGGCGACTTACTGTGGCGGGACCCATCGCTGACGCTCCGGGCTCTGACGTT
>DASYPF010000160.1:0-8589 GCA_036006905.1 Acidobacteriota bacterium | reverse complement strand
TTCGTCCTTTGATTGCAAAGACAATGTGGTAGAGCAGATTGGTGTAACTGTGCGACATATAGAGCACACAACCGGGCTGGTGGCAAATTTGCGAAAAAATATCTGTCGCCCGCCCCAAAAAACGGGCCGGGCTGGTTTGAGTGGAGATGATCTGCTATCCCAGGGCTTCGCAAGCTCTGCCCTGGGCTCTATTCTTCCGCCCAGCCAAAAAGCGGCTGGGCTGGCACGCTGCAAGCATGCTTAGACCGCTTCGCGGTCCGAATCCTCTTCACAGCCCTTTGCCAGTTCCAAAAGTCAAACGTATACCCGTTGTCAGCAACACGTCGTTCTTCTTAACTCCTGGAATAGGATTGCTCACGAAACGATCACTGAAGGTGACGTGCCAGGCGAGCCAGTTGCGGAGTTTTGTGGCAGCCGACGTGTCAAACGTAAAACGATACTCGCCAGTTTCGCTGAGGTTGGGATAAAAGGCTGCCCTTTCAGTAAATGAAGTGCTGGCCGACAGCTTGTGTGACAGCTCTTCACCCAAGAGGATCTCAGCTGATCGACGTGTCACATTGGTAGAGAAGAATTCCTCGTCAAAAGATCCTCCAGCGAAGAGATCTATCAAGGTCCTCTCGGTCTTTACCGCGTGCAGCCCCAGCCCGCCGGCCAGGTTGAATCGCAGATCCAGATGTTGCAGCTCGTTGTGTTCCAGATCGCTCTGTCCGAAAACGAAGACACGGTCGCTGAGATTGAAGTCATAGCGGCTTCCTCCGAAAAGGGCATTGGCTGTAGTCACCGATTTGCCATCGGTGCTGTTTTTCGCAAACAGCGAAGTGAAATAGACGCTGATTTTATCGCGTGACGTGGTGCGCGCAGCTTTCATTGCAGTGCCCAAGGTAGTGGTGTCGGCGTTTCCTTTAGTCAGACTTAGCCCGGCGTCGGCAAATCCACTCCAAAAGTCGCCTAACCTGGGATTGCGCAACCGGTCAATTTCTGCCTGATAAGTGGCCTGCTCCTCCGGAGAGCGGATAGTCCGAACGGCGCTCTTCGAAACATCGATGTCTCCTGCCTCCTTTGTACGCACTGTAATTTTTCCGTCGGTGGTAGCAATCGACCCGACAATTACTTGTTCGTCCTTCAGCGTAACGTAGAGCGGCTGATTCGACGAAATCTGCTCAATGGCAGACCAAGGAACTTTCACTTCCCCCGCAAACTCGGACTTAAGGCTCAGTTTTTCATCATCTAATTTAGTGATCGCACCGGTTAAGCGATCCCCATTTTTCATGGTGATCTGATCGGCTAACAGGCTACCGGTAAGGGCCAGAACAGTGGCTGCAATCGAGATGATTCGCATGGACATGCTCCTCCCTTTTATGAATTCTATCGCCGTTTTTCCAGCTGGCTAGTTGGCAAGCAATTCCAGAATGCGCAGCGTGTCAACAAGGGCGCATGATGGGCGGCTGCGGGCTTGGTGGCACCCACAGAGCCGCGACCGGAAGGAAGCGGCGCGCCGGATTGAGTCGTCGCAATCAGGCTCACAAAATGGGACCGTCCGCAGCGCTGCTGCAGCAACTCTACGCTGGTGTAGTCGCAAAGTGTCACGCCGGTGCGCCGCTCCCTTCCGGTCGCGGCTCTGTGGGTGCCGGCGTCAACGCTGCCGCACACCCGTGTCGGTCTTGAACCCACCATCCACGACTTGTAACCTGTAACCTGTAACCTGTAACCTAAGTGTCATGAAAGAGCGCGTCTTTTTCGTCGATGGCATGTCCAATCTTTACCGCGCGTATTACGCCATCCGTGGGCTTTCCAATAAAAAGGGCTTTCCCACCAATGCCATCTACGGATTCACCACAATGCTGAAAAAACTGATCGAGGACGAGCGACCGGACTATATCGGCGTCGCGATTGATTTATTCGGTAAGACCGTCCGGCACGAAGAGTATGAAGGCTACAAAGCGACACGAAAGCCGATGCCTGACGACCTGGTCGTGCAGGTGCCGTATATTTTGAAGGTGTGTCAGGCGCTTCGCATTCCGGTTCTTTCCTACGATAAATACGAGGCCGATGACGTCATCGGCACACTGGCCGCCAAGGCCGCCCAAGAAGGTTATGAAGCGATCATTGCCACCATCGACAAGGACATGATGCAGTTGGTGGAAGAGAATATCCGCGTGCTGAATACCCGAGACTACACCTACTTTGATCGGAATAAGGTGGAGCAAAAACTGGGCGTCCCTCCCGAAAAAGTGGTGGAGCTTCTGGGGCTCTGGGGGGACAGTTCAGACAATATTCCGGGAGCGCCCGGGATCGGAGAAAAGGGCGCGCAGCAGTTAATCCAGCAGTACGGCACGATTGACAATCTGCTGGAGCACACTCATGAAATTTCTCGCAAGACCTACCGGGAAAGCCTGCTGAACAATCGAGAGTTGATCCTGACCAGTAAAAAACTGGTAACCATTCGTACCGACCTGCCTGTCGATCTAAACCTGGAAGATCTGAAAGTAAAGGAAGCCGACACGGCTGCCGCCATGGAGATCTTCTCAGAGCTCGAGTTCACCGCCTTTTTGAAGGAGTACGCTCCTGCCCGGCCACAGGCCGTCACGGCTGTGATCGATTACGCCGGGGTCTCATCGCTGGAGGAACTGCAGGAAATCCTGCAACAAGCTCGACAGCAGAAACAGGCTGCCGTTTGTTTTCTTCTTAATGCTGAAAATTATCTGGATTCGAAGCTTCTAGGCGTGGGCATTTCGTTGCAGCCGCACTGGGCCCGCGCCTTAACGGCCGCTCAGGCCCACATTTGGCGCGATGCACTACTCGGCTTAATGTCGGATTCTTCCATTACCAAAGTATTTCATGACGTCAAGCCGGCCCTGCTTGTCCTGGAAAACGAAGGCATCGAGCCGCCGCATCCCTATTACGACACCATGCTGGCAGCGTATCTGCTCAATCCCAATCAAAGTAATTTCGCGATTGACAAGCTCGCGCTCGAGTATCTACAGCATCAGGTGAGCGATCAGTGTATCGATTCGACCGCATTTCCGGCTCTGGAGGAAGCGACCTGCATGCGCATTGCCTGCGAGATTGCCGACATTACCGGCCAGTTACATGCGCTCATCGCTCCCGAGATCGCCGGCCGCAGCCAGGCCGGGCTTAAAAAACTGTACGACGAAATCGAGTTGCCACTGGTGCCGGTACTGGCCGACATGGAGCGGCAGGGAGTCAAGGTTGACATTGCGCTGTTTGAACGGATGTCGGCGGAAATGGAGCAGGAGATCGAGCAATTGACCCGCCGCATCCACGAGTTGGCTGGGGAAGAGTTCAACATCAATTCTCCCAAGCAACTCGGCGAGATCCTCTTTGAAAAGCTGAACATTCCCGCGCTCAAGAAAACCAAGAAGTCCAGGAGCTTCTCAACTGGTGTAGAAGTGCTGGAGCAGCTCGCATCCGATTACGAAATCCCTCGCCTGATACTGGAGTACCGAGCGCTGGCAAAACTGAAATCGACCTACCTTGACGTTCTTCCCAAGCTGGTCAACTCCAAGACGGGCCGGATTCACACCAGCTACCATCAGATGGTCGCCGCGACCGGCCGGCTTTCCAGCAGCAATCCGAATCTGCAGAACATTCCTATCAAGGGGGAGCTGGGTAGAAAAATCCGTCAGGGTTTCATCGCCGAACCTGGAAATCTCTTGGTGACAGCGGACTACTCGCAGATCGAGCTCCGGGTGATGGCACACCTGTCGCAGGATCCGGCGTTGATCGATGCCTTCCGCAAAGGCGAGGATATCCATCACCGCACCTCTGTTCTGGTATTCGGCGAACGAGCTGCCCAGGATCCGGCACACTATCGCCGGCTGGCCAAGGTTTTCAACTTCGGCATCATGTACGGGCTGAGCGCTTTCGGCCTGTCGCGGGATTTGAAAATTCCCCGCGCCGAAGCGCAGAAATTCATCAACGATTACTTCGAGCGGTATGCCGCGGTCAAAAAATGGCTGGATGAAACTATCCAGTTTGCCCGCGAGCATGGATATGTGCAGACGATGTTTGGCCGTATGCGCCAGATTCCCGAGATTAATAACCGAAACTGGAATGTGGCTTCCTTTGCCGAGCGGACTGCGATCAACGCCCCCATTCAGGGAACGGCGGCCGATCTGATCAAGATGGCCATGATTCGAATTCACGGACGGTTGAAAGCGGAAGAATTCCGTTCATGCATGATTCTTCAGGTGCACGACGAACTGGTGTTCGAAGGACCTGAAGATGAGGCGAATCAGTTGGCGTCGATGGTCCAACATGAGATGGAGAATGTTTATCCTCTGGATGTGCCTATCAAAGCAGAGACGCGTATTGGGAAGGTATGGTCGAAGGAGTGAGGGGGAGGAAGTGCGAAGTGCGAAGTACGAAGTTCGAATGTCGAATGACTTAGGACGTTTGCAAAGGGCAAAGCATTTAGATTGGAGTTGTACCCCGCTCAGGATTGTTCCGTAGAGAGAAAGACTGAACCACGGGGAACCCTGGGAACACGGAGAATTGCGAAGTACGAAGTTCGAATGACGAATGAACTCACAAAAAACTAAACCACGGGGAACACTGGGGACACGGGGAGATGAGATTCTTCTATCAGCAACATCATAGGGCAATTGAGCGGTCGCTTCTAGTCCTCGTGTCCCCAGTGTTCCCTGTGGTTCAGTCTTTCTCTCTACGGAACAATCCTGAGCGGAGTACAATTCCAATCTAAATGGTTTGCCCTTTGCAAAACGTCATAAGTCATTCGACATTCGAACTTCGTACTTCGCACTTCCCCGTGTCCCCAGTGTTCCACGTGGTTTAATTTTTTGTTAGTTCATTCGTCATTCGAACTTCCTACTTCGCAATTCCCCTGCTCCCGCACTCCCCGCCCTCACAGCCACTCACCCGAAAACCCAGCCCGCCTCAACCCGATCATGACGTAGGGGCAACGTCTCAGCAATTTCCAAACCAGCCCGGTGCGGTAGTTCTCGATCATCAGGACAATCGGGCCTTGGTTCAGGCCGTAGTGGTATGGCGAAACCCAACCGAACTCGCTGCCTGACGCGTCCGGAAAAGTCGGATTAAACGTTGCTTTGAAGCCATACGGATTCGCAGCTCGCAGTTGCAATCGGGAAAAATGCTCGATCGTAGGAATTACAATTTCAGGCGCAAACGGAAGCGACGCAACTGCCGACCATGGAGCGATAGTGCCGTCGTCGGGTCCATTCGGGGCGCCGCGCGCCAGATAATCGTAGAAACGCCGTTTGATACCTTTGACACGCCGAACCGCCGGTCCGGGTCCGTCGCTTGCCGTAAATCCCCAACAGCAGGGGCCGTAGCCCTCAAAACCTTCCGGATTGTGTATGGCGTATTGCTGTTGCACGTAGGTTGCGCGCCGGCTGTTCTCGAAATAATCGATCCCTCGAGCGCGCATGAATTCGTCCTGAATCCCGCGAAAATCTATCCAGATGTGCGAGAATTGATGGATGAAGAGTGGACCTGAGTAGAGATAGCCGATGCCGTAGCTTTCTTTCCACTCGTAAGTCGACAGCCAGGCTTTGTAGCTCTCTTCAGGAAGAGGATAAGTGGGCGAACCGAGACCGAGAATGTAAAGCAGCAGCGCTTCGTCGTAGCCTTCCCACCGATACTTTAGAAATTTTCGTTCGGGTTTCCATCCATGCGTCACAGTCCCCTTGCCGTTTTGCGCCCACTGCCAATCCATGCGCCGGTAAAGCGCGTCGGCAAGCCTGCGAATCTCGCGCTCTTGTTGCGTGTCCCTGTCGAAATAGGCGGCTGCGGTTAGAGCCCCCGCGATCAAGAAAATTGAATCGACCGTGGAAAGCTCGCTCTTTAAGGCCCGACGCCCCGAGCGGATGTCAAGAAAGTGATAATAAAACCCTTTGTAGCCGGTTGTGTTCCGCTGGGTTCCCTGTGGGCTGTTCCAAAAGAATCTCAAAGTTGCGATCGTGCGGCGCACTGCTTCTTTCCTGCTAATAAACGATCGCTCCACGGCCACTGGATAAGCTGCCAGCGCAAATCCGACGGCTACAATATTGCACGGCGCCCCTTTCTTGGTTTTGTCGAGGATCAGTCCGTTTTTCAGGTTTACTTCGTGCAGGAAATAATCAAACGTTTCCCGCTGCAGTGCATCCAGCATCTGGACATTTCCTGACTGTGGCCCCATGCCTCGGATTCTACCCCACAGAACAACGCATTCACGAATCCGAAAGGCTAGCCATGCTATTAAGTTGTTGGTGCTGAAAGCCGCATGCCTTTTGAAATACCGCTGAACTAACTTGCAAGTCCACATGTTGGTTTTTGCCATTGTGTCCTTGGTGTCCTTGGTGGTCAAAAAGCAGTTTAACCACAAAAGACACCAAGGACACGGCGGGCATCGGCTACGTTGACGATCACGCACACGTTACGCATACGTCGACGGTTACGTGTTACCAGACCGTGAAATTTGGTTTTTTCAGATTTTGCGAGCCTGATCGCGATGACTCAATCTGGCGCGCCGCTCCCTTCCGGTCGCGGCTCTGTGGGTGCCGTCAGCAAGCCGGCAGCCGCAGTCGATTCACCGTTTCAACTCGGCTGTCCAGTTGACTACAACCGTAATGGGAGAGACATTGGACTGTAGGATAGGAGCGTAAAACAAGAAGCGCTGGCCATCGGCCGAGGGGCAGTAGTAATTCCGCAACGCGGACATGGTTGGAACGGGCGACTCAAACAGTGGCTTAGGTACGCCCGCTTCAAAGGTGGGGCGATCTGTTTTTACCTCTACACTCATTAGTTTCCTGTCAAGGCCCAAGTAAAAAAGCTCTCTACCGTCGCGCCGCCATGCCGGCTGATCGCCTCCGTCTATCGAGACCATCGATTGGACTCCAGTTGCGGGAAAAGGCTGCACGTAGATTTGGAAGATCCCGGACTCATTGGATGCATACGCGACCCACTTTCCATTGGGCGAAAACTGCCCATGGCGTTCGTCAAATTCCGTCTGTAGAAATGGAATCGGCTTTCGATCTCCGGCGAGCGGCAATACCCAAATATCGAATTTGGTCTTGGGACTGTTGCTCTCATAAAGGATAAATCGGCCGTCTCGCGACCAGTCCGTGGGAATCTTCATCTCATTTGTTTTTAGCAGCAATTCCTCTTTGCCAGGGCCGCTGGATGGCTTCTGATAAAGATTCCCGGCTCCATCGCGACCCGATAAAAAGACGATCCGGCTGCCATCTGGAGACCAGATTGGGGCCATATCGGTTGCAGGATCAGATGTGAATCGGGAAAAGCTGCCACGTGCGATATCCAACACCCAGATGTCGCCCGTGCCGGTCTGAGAATCGATGCGCTCTACCGCGATCCTTTTCTCATCGGGCGAGAGCGCTGGGGCGCGATACGTGGATTGCGGGCTAGGAGTACCAAGCTGCGTGCCTCGTCGATCGTACCAGGTGAGCTGCGAGACAGGCGCGCTGCCGCCGGATGCGTAGGCCAGTATGCCAGTCTGAGACACCGAGACAGGAGCGATGCTGGTTTGCCCCTGTGGACCTATTTGTTCGGCAATCGGAAACGCTTCTCCCGTGATCTGCAGGCGCTTTGCATCAAACGGCTGCGCCATCACGGTCCTCTCCCGTATAAAAAACAAATAACCGGGCGGCGAGTAAATAGCATTCGAGTCGGCGCTCAGCAGCCTTGTTCTCTCTTTTGAATCGAGCGAGCCGAGATAAGTAGCGCGGTCATGCTGTGGTTGCGTACTTCGGGCGAAGTATAAAAAATGATTGCCATCGGGCAAAAAACAAGGACAAGTGTGCCTCCTTTCACCGCGCGCTGGGTCCAGTCTGGTCACTGGAGTTGGGACCCCATCTGCGGCCGACACGCGAGATAGTCCTTCGCCATTTTGAGGTGAGAAAAGAATGACGCCATCACGGTTCCAAGTCCCGCCTCCGCCTGGTGCCGCATCGCAAAGCGTAATTGGGGGCCCACCGGAAAGATCGATCTTTTTAAGTTTCCCGCCTGCGAAAAACCCGATAGACCTGCTATCGGCTGACCAAAAGGGCAAAGCTGCTGGTTCGGTTCCTGCCAGGCGCTGCGAGGTCAGGGAGTTTAAGGCACGGACATATATGCTCGAGCTGAACTGAGATAAAGCAGTAAAAGCAAGACGCCGGCCGTCTGGAGAAACAGCTAAGCCGCCGCCGGAGGCCCCAAAGTTGATCAGCGTATTCTCGGGCGGCTGAACAAAAAATCGGATAGAGTCGGGCCTCTGCTCGGGAGCAGTGCGGAAATAGGGGACAGCGAGCGCCACTATTCCAAGGAAGAAAAGAGCTGCCAGAGCCCATGCGAGAGTGTCGGGCATTTTTCGCGCGGGTAGAGGGGTGGCTGCAGCGACAGCTTGCGGTCCAGCAAACGGCTTCGAAAGAGCATCCTCAATTTCGATGCGCGCGTCTCCGATGTCGTGCAAGCGGCGATTCCGGTCCTTTTCCAAGCAGCGGTGCAGCAGAAGCTGGACGTTGGCTGGGATCTCCTCGGGCAAAACCTGCCAGTCAGGGTCTGTCTTGAGTATGGAAGCAAGCGTGTCAGAAACCGTCTCTCCGGTGAATGCCT
>DASYPF010000159.1:0-3541 GCA_036006905.1 Acidobacteriota bacterium | reverse complement strand
ACAGAAACGGTTTGTGGGTCAGCTTATCCAGTTGCTCGTCATACGAATGATGCTGTTCTACCAGCTTCCGAAACTCCTCATCCGTACTGAGCAGATAGTCCTTGATTTCTGCATCTCCCATAATTGGCCTCCTTTGTAGGCATGCTAGATCCACCGTCCTTTCGACAATGTATCAAAGGAGGATGCGCGATTCAACAACACAAGTTTTGGGGCCGCGGATTGACGCCAATGAACGCCGTTTCAATTTAACCACCAAGGACACAAAGGACACCAAGGAAGCGGTCGCAGGTCGAAGGTCAGAGTCAATTTCAAGCTCGTGACTTGCGACCTTCGACCTGCGACTTGTGACCGCTTCTTTGGTGTCCTTTGTGTCCTTGGTGGTTAAACTAAATCCGCGCTCATCCGCGTCAATCCGCGGCTAGTTTCTTCGAAATTCGAACTTCGAACCTCGAACTTTAGTCCTGGTTCCCTTCCAGCGCCAGCTCGATCAGTTTGTCCAAAAATTGCGAAAAGGTGTAGCCGGCCACCTGCGCCGATTGCGGCGCCAGTGAAACGGCTGTCATGCCGGGGATAGTATTTATTTCCAGAAAGTAGGCCTCCTGATCACGAACGATAAAATCAGATCGAGTCACTCCGCGGCAGCCAAGGTAGAGATGGACATCAATGGCTTGCTGCTGAATGTGGCATGCCAGCTCGTGGGAAAGCCGCGCAGGAATGATGTGATCGGAACCCCCGTCTGCATACTTGGACTGATAGTCATAAAACTTCCCGAGATTAGGCACGATCTCAATCAACGGCAGCGCTTCCGGCTGCCCATTTCCCAAAACCGGTGCCGTGATTTCGACGCCTTCAATGAATTCCTCCACCAGGGCATCCTGATCAAGCCGGAAGACTTCCAGCAAGGCACGCTCTGTCTGCGAAGAATCATCGACGATAAACGTTGCCACCGAAGAGCCCAGTCGATTTGGTTTGATTACGGTCTTGTTCCCAAGAGAATGAATTCGCTCCAAGACAGCAGAGCGATGTCGCTCAAAATCAAGCGGAGAAACCAGCGTATCCGCCGCAACCCGCATTCCCAAGCCCCGCACGAAAGCCTTCATTCGGAATTTATCCATCGCCAGCGCTGAAGCCAAAACGCCGGAGCAGGTGTAAGGAATTCCAAGGAGCTCCAACATCCCCTGGATAGTGCCATCTTCGCCGTAAGGGCCGTGTAGCGCCAGAAAAACAACGTCGATGCTGCGCTCCCGCGCCAGAACCGTTGGAGAAACGGAGCGAATCAGCCCGGCATCTATTTTGGCCTGGCCGGCAGCTTCAATTTCACGCAAAGTCGGTGAATCGAGCAGCCATTTTCCGTCCCGGTCGATCTCCAGCGGAAGGATCTCGTATTTATTCTTGTCCAGATGCCGGGCGATCATCTTGCCCGTGTTGAGGGAGACTTCTCTTTCTTCGGATCTTCCTCCCATGAACAGCGCCACCCGCAATTTCTCCGTCTTGACAGGTGTCATGAAGAGCTTTCTTCATCGGGTGTGGGATTGTTTGTCTTTGCGGACTCCGCGCCAAACGACGAATCGACACCGGAAGAAGCAGCGCCTGAGGGTGACTCTAAAGGTGATCGAGACTCTCTTTCGTAAGCTTTGATGATTAATTGAACCAGCTCATGACGCACGACGTCGCGCTCATCGAAGTGACAAAAGGCAAGGCCGGCGACTTCTCGAAGTATTCGTATCGCCTCAATCAAGCCTGATTTTTTTCCTACAGGCAAATCCACTTGAGTAACGTCGCCCGTGATGACTGCTTTGGAATTGATTCCGATACGGGTCAGAAACATTTTCATCTGTTCGGGGCTGGTGTTCTGGGCTTCGTCCAGGATAATGAATGCGTCGCTGAGCGTGCGGCCGCGCATGAAGGCCAGTGGCGCGATCTCAATGATCTGGCGCTCCAGCAACTTATTCACCTTCTCGGCATCCATCATGTGGTAAAGGGCATCGTATAGAGGCCGAAGGTAGGGGTTAACTTTCTCCTGCAAGTCTCCCGGAAGAAATCCCAGCCGTTCTCCCGCTTCCACTGCCGGGCGCGCCAGAATGATTCGCTCTACCCTCTTGTTCAGCAAATAAGAGACAGCCATGGCAACGGCCAGATAAGTTTTTCCAGTTCCAGCCGGACCCACTGCAAAGACAATGTCGTGCCGCTGAATGACTTCGATGTATTTCCGCTGATTAGGACTTTTCGGTGAAACTTGGCGCCCGCCCGGCCCGAGGATTTGGCGCTTCGGGAAAAAATCATGGAGGGTCAAGGCTGAGTTTTCTGCGATCTGCTTGAAGGCTGTCCGTAAATCACCGTTCTGGAACTTTTCACCGCGATCAACCAGCGTAGAGAAATCGGTCAGGAGTTTTGTAAGCGCCTCGACATCGTGGGTTTCGCCTTCAATGAGGACGTTGCTTCCGCGAGCGCTTATCTGGACATCGAAGAGGGATTCCAGGTAACGAACGTTCTGATCGTACATGTCGAAGAGCACTTCGGCTCCTCGATCGGGTAATACGATTTTCTTCATCTAAGAATCAGGAAGTTTCCTCCCATGCATAATGCTCCTGTACAACCATTCATGACTTAATAATACCAGAGCAGGACGGAAAAATCCGAGCCAGGAGTGTAACGAGCGGTACCGACCAGGCCGCCAGTTCACGGCCAGTTCTTACACCGGCATGGCCACAACCAAAAGAAAAGCCGATCACGGCCACGCTCACGAGCACGTCAACGTTATGACTGCCCAATGAATAAATTGTGATTTCGCTTCCTCGCTAGCAGCCAAGTGCTCGTAGGCCTGTTCTTGACGGTCCAGGATCAGGAAAAAATTAAGAAGAACCACGCCATTCGTAAACGTTATCGTGCACGTGCGCGTGCCCGTTCTCGGCTTTTAGTTCTGAAAGGCTAAAAAAGTGCCTGGCTACGCGGTTGCCTTCGTTTGCGGCTGCAGCAGCTTGGTCAGCCGCTTTTTGTGGCGGGCGGCGGCGTTTTTGTGAAGCACGCCTTTATACACGGACCTGTCGAGCGTGGAGAATGTTGCCGATAGGACTTTTTTGATCTCTTCAGGTTTGTTCTCTACTTTGGCTGTTCGCGCCGCTTTAATGGCGCTCTTTAAAAGACTCTTGTTACGCCGGTTGACCTCTCTCTGCTTCAAACTGCGTCGCGCTCGTTTGGCCGCGGACTTGATATTTGCCATGATTTTCTATTTTCCCTCTTCTTGTCAAAACCAAAAATTATATGGAAGAATCCCAAGGAGTTCAATGGCAAAGCCGCTTAGTCACCAGTCATTGGTCATCAGTCGTCGGTCAGCAGTCATCGGTCATCGGTCATCAGTCATCGGTCATCAGTCAGCAGGTCACAGGTCAGCAGGTTCACAGGTTAGTAGTTAAGAAGTTGTCGCGCTGTTGAGTTTTTGATTTGATAACCTGATAACTGTTTGACCTGTGACCTGTGGACCTGTGACCTGCTGACCGACGACTGATGACCAATGACTGGTGACTAAGCGGCTTTGCCATTG
>DASYPF010000158.1:0-4738 GCA_036006905.1 Acidobacteriota bacterium | reverse complement strand
CAAACGCACGTTTCGTGGGGAACGCTGCATTTCAGCATATCTTAACCTTTAGTTAGGCTATGCTGAAACGCAAAAACTTCGATTTTGCCCAACAGGCGCGGCCTCAATATACGAGTTCTGAGGTCAGGAATGCGCCGGATTCAGGTAGTACTAACCCTCAAAATCTTTGTCAGCCGCAAAAATTTTAGGCTACCAAGCTGTAACAAGTTCGACAATTTTGTCTTACCGATGACTGATGACCGATGACTGATGACCAATGACGCTTTGGTTGCGGCCCTGCCGCGCTAGGCCTTTGTGTTGAACGTTTGTGAATAATCCGGGTAAGACATTTGGTTTTCCATCGGCGAGGCGGTATGATCACGCCAACTTCCATTCCGGAGGAAACCAAACATGAGGCTGTCCTGGATAGCGACCATCCTTGGGACCATTGTGCTGGCGTGCGCATGTCTTTGCTACGGCCAGGAGTCGCGGGCGGCGATTATTGGTCGCGTCAGCGACCCCACCGGCGCGCTCATTCCCGGGGCTCAGGTGCAGGCCACCAACCTTGGCACTAATACAGTCGTCAGTTCAGTGACTAATGATGACGGCAATTACGAAATTCCATACCTGCTGCCGGGATTGTACCGGGTCGCCGTGGAAATGCCAGGCTTTAAAACCTCCGTCCGTGGGTCCATCGAGCTGCGCGTCAACGATCGGCTGACGCTGGACTTTACACTGCAGATGGGAGAAGTCGCTGACTCCGTTGTTGTCACTGGAGACACCCCTCTGCTGGAGTCCTCGACAGCGTCCATCGGGATGATCATGGATGAAAAACGCGTGACGCAGCTCCCCATGGTGGGGGGAAATCCCTTTTATCTGTCCCGGCTGGCGCCCGGAATTCTCTCTAACGGAGGTCGATCCGCAGGCAATCCAATGGATTTCGGCGCGGCAACGGGCGTCACTGTGAATGGAACGCGCAGCGGTTCGAGCGAAGTCAGTCTGGACGGCGCACCCAACATGTTTGAGCGCAACGGTGCCTTCTCTCCACCTCAGGACCTGGTGCAGGAGTTTAAGGTCCACACCGTAACGTACGATGCCAGCCTGGGGCATGCGGCCGGAGCAGTGACCAACGTCAGCATGAAATCCGGGACCAATAAATTGCACGGCACTGCTTATTTTTTCGACTCGCGCATCCGCGCTGTGCCCTGGTTTACCAATCTATTTTTGTACGACCCCAGCACCGGGCCGATTACGGAAGAAAAGCGCAAGGAGGTTATTCCCGGCTGGCTGCACCAGCATTGGGGCCTGACAGGAACGGGACCGGTGATGATTCCGCGCCTTTATGATGGGCACAACCGCACCTTCTGGAGCTTTGGTTATGAGAAGCTGCATATTGTGCGCAATCTCGGTTTCACGGGAACTGTGCCCACACTGGAAGAACGGCACGGAGACTTTTCCGCCTTGCTTGCGCTCGGCTCGCAATACCAAATCTACGATCCTGCAACGATTGCTCCCGCACCCAATGGCCGCTTCAGCCGCAAGCCACTGGCGGGGAACATTATTCCTGCAAATCGCATGGATTCCATTGCGAAAAAGATTCTCAACTTTTGGCCCGAACCCAACAAAACAGGAACCGCCGACGGAAGACAGAACTACTTTCGCACGCAAGATATCATCCGCGACAACCGGTCGATCGTTTCCAGGCTGGATCATAATTTCAGCGAAGATCATCGGTTTTTCGTTCGCCTCAACAATAACTACTATCGCAACAGCGTGCAGACCATGCCGACAATTGCAGTGGGTGACCTCACGTATCAAAAGGGCTATGGGATGGTTGCCGACGACGTCTATGTATTCAACCCGCAGCTTGTGCTCAACCTGCGTTACGGCCTCACATATCAAGATCCGATCGTTTCTCGCTTCAGCCAGGGCTTTGACCTTATCTCGTTGGGATTTCCGCGAAGCCTTGTGGACGAAATTCGGACCAAGAACAATCCGGCGGGAGTCGCGTTTCCTCAAGTCGTCGTTGACGGTTCCGCCTACACCAACCTGAGTGCCGATGGCGGCAATGGCCGCACGCTTAGCTACCAGACCTTTGGTGGGACGGTCACCAAGATCACCGGAGCCCACAGCATCCGCTTCGGAGGAGAATTCCGCGTCATGCGCGAAAACGGCTACGGCTTCGGTAATGTGGCGCCGCGGCTGGAATTTGCCAACACCTGGACGCGCGGACCTCTGGATAACTCTCCGGCGGCGCCCATTGGCCAGGGGCTGGCATCCCTGCTGCTGGGAATTCCCAGCGGAGGCATGATCAGCATCAATGCCTCGCGGGCCGAGCAATCGACGTTTACGTCCTTTTATATGCAGGACGATTGGAGAGTGACCCGCCGGTTGACTCTAAACCTTGGGCTCCGGTACGAATATGAAGCGCCCACGACCGAGCGATTTAACCGGTCCATCCGAGGCTTCGACTTTCAAACATCGAGCCCGATTTCTGAAAAAGCGCTCGCCAACTACCGGCAGGCGCCGATTCCTGAAGTGCCCGTGTCCAGTTTCCGGATGCTGGGAGGCTTGGGGTTTGCCGGCGTGGGCGGCCAATCGCGGGGACTGTGGAATCCCGACAAGAATAATTTCGCTCCGCGCATCGGCCTGGCTTATCTGCTGACGTCCCAGACGGTGATACGCGCCGGATACGGCGTCTTTTACGATGTGATTGGAATTGACCAGCAGGATGTAAATCAAGGCGGCTTCAACCAGCCGACCAGCATCATACCGACCTTAGATAACGGGCTGACTTTCAGGGCCACGCTTTCCAATCCTTTCCCAGACGGGCTGCAGCTTCCTGCGGGAGCCGGCGGCGGGCTGGGAACTTTCCTGGGGCGAGCTGTAACTTTCTTCTACGAAAAACCATTGAATCCTTACATGCAGCGGTGGTCTCTCTCGCTGCAGCGCGAGCTGCCGTGGCGTGTGGTAGTCGACGTTTCGTACGTAGGAAATCGTGGTACAAAGCTTGGCGTCAGTCGCGAATTCAACCCGGTCCCTCCTCGATACCTGTCGACTTCTCCGGTTCGGGATCAGGCGACAATTGATTTTTTGAGCGCACAGGTCCCCAATCCGTTCTTTGCAATCCCCGAGTTTGCCGGAACAACTCTGGCCGGGCAGCGGATCGGCCGCTCGCAACTGCTGCGGCCTTTTCCCCAGTTCACCAACATCACTGCCAATCTTCCCATCGGCTATTCTTACTACCACTCACTTCAAGTGGCGGCCGAGAAGCGGTTTGGCAAAGGCATCAGTTTCCAGTGTGCCTGGACGTGGTCGAAATTCATGGAAGCGACCAGTTTCCTTAACGACACGGATCCGCTGCCCGAGAAGGTTATCTCCAGCCAGGATTATCCGCACCGCTTTGTTCTCAGCGGCATCTACGAGCTTCCTTTGGGGCAGGGCAGGGCGCTATTCAACAAAGTCGGCGGACTGGCAAATCTGTTGATCGGCGGTTGGCAATTGCAGGGCTGGTTTGAGGGGCAAAGCGGCGACGCGCTCGGTTTTGGCAATGCCATTTTCACAGGCAACCTGCATGAAATTCCCCTGCCGGTGGGCCAGCGGACAGCGGAGCGATGGTTCAACACCGAAGCGGGTTTTGAGAGAGACTCGCGCAAGCAATTGGCCAACAACATCCGCACGCTTCCGTCGCGCTTCAATGATGTGCGCGCCGACGGCATAAACAACGTAGATCTGTCACTGTTTAAGAATTTCAAGATCAGCGAACGGTTCACAGGGCAGTTTCGGATGGAAAGTTTCAACACCCTCAATCACGTCCAATTCGACGCTCCCAGTACAACTCCCACTAGCAGCGCGTTTGGCACCATCACGGCCGAGAAGGGTCACGGGCAGCGCCAGTTGACGTTCGCTCTGAAGTTGATCTTTTGAAGCACCGGTGCTTCCTTAACTCGGACCCAATCGTTGAGCAGAGAGCTTCTGTTTTTCACTTGCTGGTCGGCATCTTTTCGGCCGATCCAAAATAAGGATAGCGGTCCCACCGATCGTCGTCGCCTTTGGCGCGGGGGTCGCCGGTCGCTTTCATCCATTGCAGCAGAAGCGCGTAATATTTTTTCTTCGTGGCGGCGTATTCAGACCGGTTGGCGACATTGGTCAATTGCGCCGCATCCTTGGCAAGATCGTACAGCTCTTCGGCGGGGCGTTTTGCGGCGGCGAGTTTAAAGAACCTGGATATGTACGCATCATCGCGCTGCTCAAGGACCACATCCTTGGACGGCGAATTATCGATGTCGCCAAACGCGCCGACCGCTTTGTACATTTCAGGATCTCCGGCGGGCCAGAGATCCGGGCGCAGATTCCAGACATACAGAAACTTTGCTGTCCGCATTGCGCGCACCGGATAGCTTAAGTCGCCCTTGCGGACGTTGGCGTGCCGCTCGCGTTCTAGGAAGACCTTGTCGCGGCTGCCTGGTTTTTCTTTACCGGTCAACAATCCCCAAAAACTCTTGCCAGTCATCTCGGGCAAAGGCTTCAGCCCGGCGACTTCCAGAAAAGTGGGGGCATAATCGGTAAAGCTGATGAAGTCATCGATGGTGCGGCCTTTGGGAACTTTTGCCGGCCAGCGAGCCGCCAACGGCATGTGTGTTCCCGAATCATACAGATTGGTCTTCGCCCGTGGGAAGGGCATCCCGTTGTCGCTGGTCATCATTACAAGCGTGTTGTCCAGCTTCCCGGATACTTCCAACAGTTTCAGGAGTTCAGC
>DASYPF010000157.1:0-5052 GCA_036006905.1 Acidobacteriota bacterium | reverse complement strand
GGGGCGACCCTTGCTTCGGCCGGAGAGGAAGTAGCTGGGGTGTCTTTCGCCGGAAAGACATACAGGGCAGTGCTCTCGAACGCAGGGGCTCCGCCGCAGGCTGAGACAACCGAGACCAGCCGGCATCATACTGGCTACCTGGTCCCGAAACCAATGTTGGACAGCTATGGGAGTTTCAATCTTCGCCATTCTGTACGTATATTACTTAATATACATACAATGTCAAGGAAAAACGCGAAACCTTGACCTGGCGCGCCTTTTCGAGTTTCGCGACAGAAACTAGGCTAAGGCTAGGCGGGCCACTTTCAGGCATTGACCGCGTTGAGTCGCTTGGATATCCTGATTGACAAGATCAGGCGCCCGGCGGAATTAGCGTGGAATCGAAGGAATTGACTATCCGTAAGAACTTTCTCTCAAGACTCTCCTGGGGTACCCTCGCAGATTTCAGGCCGCGTACAATTCGACGGCTGAGCCTGCTGACTTCCTTTGTTGCCGCCTGCGGCTTTACAGCCGTTAGTTTTACTGAAGCAACGTCCCCGATGATCCCGATGAGCGCTCAGCTCGCTCAGGCAGTTCCCGCCGGTAGGGCTGGAAAAATTGACTTTCTCCGCGACATTCAACCCATCCTGGCCTCGCGCTGCTACGAATGCCACGGTCCGGAAAAACAAAAAGGGAAATTGCGCCTTGATTCCAAACCGCTCGCTTTCCAAGGTGGCCAGTCTGGACTCATCATCACTCCAGGGAAAGGCAAAGAGAGCGTGCTGTACGCTCGGATTTCCGGTTTGGAGGGTTTGGACCAAATGCCCATGGGTGGCCCCAAGCTTAGCTCCGAACAAATCGAATTATTTCGAGATTGGATCGACCAAGGCGCTGATTGGCCGGAGCAGGCGGCAGGAGGCAGGAGGCAGGAGGCGAGGAGTGGGAGAGCGGGAGACAAGGAGAGTGGGAGAGGGGGAGAGCGGGAGAGTGGGAGAGTGGGAGAGAGCGAGAGTGGGAGACGCGGGGACGCGGGGCCGGTCTCAGCTTCCACGATAGCAACCGCCCATAATGATACGGAGAAAGTCCCCGACCATTGGGCCTACAAAAGACCAGTGCGATATCCGCCGCCGGCTGGCAAAGACCCTACCTGGGCTCGAAATCCGATTGACAATTTTATCCTGGCGAGACTTGAAGCTGAAGGTTTGAAGCCTTCAGCAGAAGCTTCCAAAGAAACCTTGATCCGCCGGCTCAGCCTGGACTTGATCGGACTGCCTCCCACCATCGCAGAAGTGAATGCGTTTCTAGCCGACAAGAGCTCCAACGCGTACGAAAAATTGGTGGATCGGCTGCTGGCCTCGCCCCACTATGGTGAGCGTTGGGCGCGTCCCTGGCTCGATCTGGCGCGTTATGCCGACACGCACGGCTACGAAAAGGACATGCGGCGGCGCATGTGGCCCTATCGCGACTGGGTCATTCAGGCGATCAACAAGGACATGCCGTTTGACCAGTTCACCATCGAGCAGATCGCCGGGGATCTGCTTCCCAACGCAACTATAGAACAAAAGGTCGCCACCGGATTCCATCGAAACACGATGATCAATGAGGAAGGAGGCGTGGATCCGGAAGAGTATCGCGTCGCGGCCGTCATCGATCGCGTCGACACTACCGCCTCCGTCTGGCTTGGAACCACTCTGGCATGCGCGCGCTGCCACAACCATAAGTACGATCCGTTCACGCAGGAGGAGTACTACAAGTTCTTTGCCTTCTTTAACAATACCGAAGATGAGGTCGCGATCCTGCAGAGGACCGAACGAAGAGCGAGCGGCCCCAGCATTACCCTCCCACCACCGCCTTATCTGGCCTCCCACCGCGAGCAACTGGAAGATGAGATGGTCCGGCTCGAGAACATCCTTCATGCAGAAACTCCGGAGTTGAAAGCGGCTCAAGCAAAATGGGAGCGCGAGATGGCGTCATTGAGCGTGCCGTGGGCGCTTCTGGACCCGGTTGCCGTTGTATCCGCCGGGGGATCGACTTTGCGCACATTGAACGACAAATCGGTTCTGGCCGGCGGCAGGATTCCCGAGCGCGACACCTACATTGTCACCGCCCATTCTCCACTGAAGCGCATCAATGGCTTTCGGCTCGAAGTGCTGACCGATTCCAGTCTTCCCCGAGGTGGATCGGGGCGAAGCTCCACCGGGAATTTCCTGCTTACCGGCTTTGAGGTCGAAGTCATGGGCGCGCATAGCGCGCCCAGTCGCAGGTCGCAAGTCGCAAGTCGAAAGTCGCCGGAACCGGAAGAGTTGCCTTCCAATCGAACATTGATCCCCCATGCGGGACCTGCGACCTTCGACTTGCGACCTGCGACTCAGGACTTGCGTAGATTGGAATTTTCTGATGCTGTCGCCGATTACTCCCAAAAGGGACGCAGCATTAAAGACATTCTCAGTGGAGATCCTTCAAAAGGCTGGGGCGTGGATGGCGACAAAGAGGAATCGGCTGGTGAGCACCAGGCGGTTTTCATCCTAAAAGAGCCCTTCGATCTTCCGACAGGGGCGCAATTGATCATCCGCCTCAAGCACGAGTCAGATTCATCGCAGTATCTGATAGGCCGTTTCCGCTTGTCGGTCAGCTCAGGCAAAGATCCAGGTCGCAGTGTTCGTTTGCCGGCGCGACTGGAAGCCATTCTTGGCATCCCGACTGCGGAAAGAACAGAAGAGCAGAAGCGAATGATAGCTGATTACTATCGCTCCATTGCTCCAGCGCTTCAGCCGGCCCGCGAGCGTTTGGCGCAAGCGCGCGATCTGTGGAAGGAATTGAGCTCACCGAGCATGCTGGTGATGAAGGAACTGTCCGAGCCGCGGCAGACGCATATCATGATCCGCGGGAATTTCCTTGACAAGGGCAAGCAGGTGACGCCGGGCGTTCCCAGCGTGCTGCAGCCTCTTCCAACCGGGGTGTCTTTGAATCGTCTGACGCTGGCCCGTTGGCTGGTCGACAAAAGTAATCCTCTGGTGGCGCGCGTGACAGTCAATCGTTTCTGGATGGAGTACTTTGGGCGTGGCCTGGTCGATACGCCTGAAGATTTCGGCACACGGGGAGATCCTTCCACACATCCGCAACTGTTAGATTGGCTCGCCGCGGAATTCATGCAGCAGAACTGGAGCATGAAGGCCCTGCATCGTCTGATTGTGACTTCGGCGACGTATCGCCAGAACTCCAGAGTAACTCAAGAATTGCTGGAACGTGATCCTCACAACAGGCTCCTGGCCCGCGGCGCGCGCTTTCGCATGGAAGCGGAGACAATCCGCGACAATGCTCTGGCGATCGCGGGATTGCTGAGTGACAAAATGTACGGCCCGAGCGTTTTTCCGCTGCAGCCTGAGGGAATCTGGAACGTCGTTTACAACGATGACAAATGGCAAACCAGTCTGGCCGAGGACCGCTATCGGCGTGGAATCTACACATTCTGGCGCAGGACGGCTCCCTATCCATTCTTCACCACGTTTGACGCTCCCAGCCGCGAGAATACGTGCCTGGCACGCGTGCGAACCAATACACCGCTGCAGTCACTGAATATTCTGAATGATCCGGTATATTTCGATGCGGCGCGCGGCCTGGCGAATCGGATTTTGGATTTTACGAGTCCGTTGTCCGTGGTCCGTGGTCCGTTGTCTAAAGAGCGTATCGCTTACGCCTTCCGTCTCTGTGTGGCACGGGAGCCAGAGGCCAAAGAGCTGGTGCGTCTTGATACGTTCTACAATGAAGAGCTGAAACATTTCCGCGACGATCGCAGCGCCGCCAAGGACATTGCTTTACGCGGCGAGGTCAAGCCGTTTAAAGACGCCGATGTTTCCGAGTTTGCCGCCTGGACGATGGTTGCTAATGTGCTGTTGAATTTGGATGAGACGTTGACGAAGCAATGATACGAGGTGGTTTGCAAATATTCGGATTCACCACGGAGGCATAGAGGCAGAGCCCGGAGCGTCAGCGACGGGTCCCGCCAGAGTTACGACGTCTGCCCTAGAAAGGATTGGATTGCCGACTTACTCTGGCATGACCCGTCGCTGACGCTCCGGGCTCTGCCTCTGTCTCTGTGGTGAATCAATCTGTTGCACAGGTCTATCATTGTAAGAAAGCTGAGGATTTTTATGGAAATTCCAGATGATGTTCTGAAGGCCGTAACGCGCCGGCATTTTTTTCGAACCGGTAGCTTGGGAATCGGCGCGATCGCACTTTGTTCTCTTCTCAACGAGAATCTGTTCGGCGTGACTCCACCCAAGGAGCCGACGAACCCGCTGGCGCCCAAGGCTCCCCACTTTGCGCCCCGCGCCAAAAACATCATCTATCTTTTCATGGCTGGGGCTCCGTCCCAGCTTGACCTTTTTGACTACAAACCGAAGCTGACAGAATTAAACGAAAAGACTATCCCCGAAGAAATGATTCGCGGCGAGCGCTTCGCCTTCATCAAGGGAATCCCTCAACTGCTCGGTTCACCTTACGAGTTTCGCAAGCACGGCCAATCCGGACTGCAGATTTCCAGCTTGATGCCGCACTTGGCTGAAGTAACAGACGACATCACCATCATTAAGTCGATGTTCACCGACCAGTTCAATCACGCGCCGGCTCAGATCTTCATGAATACGGGTCACCAACTGATCGGCAGACCGAGTATGGGAGCATGGCTCACTTACGGCTTGGGAAGCGAAAACAGCGACCTGCCTGGGTTTGTAGTTCTGATTTCAGGAAAGCAGCCCGATGGAGGAAAGTCCTGCTGGAGCAGCGGATTCCTGCCGAGCGTGTATCAGGGCGTCGAATTCCGCTCGCAAGGAGATCCGGTGCTCTATATCTCTAATCCCAAGGGTGTAAACCCTGAAGTCCGCCGCCGCTCTCTGGATGCGATTCGCGATCTAAATCAGATGGAGCTAGAGCGAGTAGGCGATCCGGAGATAGCCACTCGGATCGCTTCCTATGAGATGTCCTACCGCATGCAGTCCAGCATCCCGGAACTGGCCGATATCTGGAAAGAACCTGAGCACATCCACCAAATGTACGGCACCCAGCGTGGGAAAA
>DASYPF010000156.1:0-9262 GCA_036006905.1 Acidobacteriota bacterium | reverse complement strand
GCAGGCGGAACTAGAAACAGGGCCGCTGGCAGCAGTAGAAGGGGCGGGAAGAACTGCAGTCCATTGAGCAGCCTCCGCGAGAGCAGCCGGAAGAATCCGCCGGCCGGTTGAACTTCGATTTCCGTGAACCCGGCGTTCCCCAGCAGATATCGGACGCCGTACCGTGTATAGCGAAAGTAGTCATGAGGCGACTGGTGAACCTCCCAATCCTGCGGGACCACCAGCAGCAGGCGGCCGCCTCGTCTCAGGGTCCTGGAGATCTCGCAGAGGACACAGGCAGGCTCGCGCACATGTTCCAGCGTCACGATGTTCAGGCAGGCATCGAAGCACTCCTCTCGAAAAGGGAGCGCATGGAGGTCCGCGACTGCGTCGAGACCACTGTAGTCCCAATCCGCGTCGCCCAAGGCGAAATCGACTCCGCAATAGCGGTGAGCGCGGAAAAATCCGCTATATGCTCCTTCGCCTGCGCCCGCATCGAGGACTCGCGCGCCCTGCGGTAGCTCTGCAGCAAACTCAGATACCGCCCGCTCAATCGAAGCCTCGAAATTGAGCACGTAGTTCCGTAGAAACAGAGGCAGAAAGCGTTGCAGTGCGCCGTATCTCATGATTTTTTGCGTGCCTCCACCATAATCGTCGATCCCGCGTGGCAGGCGGCCTCGAGAACGGCGAAGGGAAGACAGGCAACAACGAGGCTGAAATAGATCAGATTCTTGCAAAGCTGCGCGCGCGGAGACTCGCGGATGCGGCGGATCCGACGCGCCATGGGATCAAGCCAGGGCGCGAGGCTGGTCGCAAGGCCTGCAGGATTGTCGCGGAGCGAGAAGTATTTCCGGCGCACGACCTCGAACCCGTTGCGGTCGAGAAGCATGTCCAGATCACGAGGACGGAAGTTCCACAAGTGGCGCGGCACATCCAGGCCATTCCATTTCTTGCCGAGAAGCAGCAGTTGCCAGCAGGCCGCGTTCGGCACTTGGACGATTAGACGGCCATTCACTTTCAGCAGAGCCCGGGCCTCTTGGAGATAGGAGCCCGGATCATGGACGTGTTCCAAGACATGGAACAGAGTGACTGCAGCACAACTGTTTGGGGGAAAAGGGGGATTGGACAGAGTTGCGCAAACAGCGGGTACGCCGTTGTTTTTCCAAGCGAGTCTCGCGGCTCCGTGACTGAGGTCGAGCCCCACCACGCGGTACCCGCGTTCGGCCAGCATTTTGACGAACAATCCTCCTCCGCAGCCGACGTCAAGAATGAGGCCTTCGACGGGCGAAGATCCGAGAGCACGGCATACAAAGTTCAAATGGTCTCGAAGGACCAAGCGACGATAGAGCTCTTCGAGCTGATCGACCGTTTCTCCCTCTGGACTGAACCAGTAGGCGTCGGGATAATACCGGCGCAGTTCATCGGCAGCAGGCTGGGGAAAAAGCCGGATTAGCCCGCATTCCTTGCACTCGACGATTTGGAACTGCTTGTCCGTGGTGCGGTAGAGGCGGTCGTTCGCCTCGAACACGGTGCGAAACTCCGAGTGTCCACAAGCAGCGCATGCCCCCAGAGACTCGCCGGCGGCTCGATCACGCGCGCGCTCGGAGCGCGCAGCGAGTTCAAATCTTTGTGCTTCGATGTCCATTCGCGCAAAATCGACTTGCCGCCGCCTTAACCCTTAAGGAGAGCTCCAACAGCTTTGCCGTAATCATGCTGTACGGTCCTAGCCGAGCTTCCAGCCCTCGCGGTATTCTCGGGTGAGGTATCGGTTCGCGAAACTCTCATTGGTGAACTTCATCTGCTGCGCATCCCACAGCAGTGGAGCGCCGGTCCTTTGACGGGGGGCGTCTTCGGCTACGCCTTGGCGATTGCCTCCCGCGAAGGCGATGCTGGCAACACGGGACGCGATGCCGCCCAGGTTAATGGCCTCCGTAACGGCCCAGGCCTTCTGGAAATCTCCCGGTGACTCGGTGTTGTTCCGGAAGTGACTAATCCACGGGTCTCGGGGCACCTGTTGTTCCCCTCGGCCAGCGCTGCGGGCGCGCTCTTGTGGCTCCGGAGCGGGCAGGCCGTGAGACTTCCGATAGGCTTCCATCTTGCTCGCCGGAATCAGGTCACTGTCGACGATGATTCCCTTGTCTCCGACGAACATCCTTCCCGTGCCCGGCAGGTTCTTGCCTTCGTCGGCCAGCTCCTTTGGCACATTCGGGCGAATTCCACCGTCGTACCAGTACAAAATGATATCTCCCCACTTGGGATGCTTCGGATACGTATACCGGATCTTGTTGGCGTATGGGAACGAGAAGTCATTCACCGCAATGCGGCTCACGCCGAGTTCCGAGATCGCGCAGTGATGGCTGACTTCGGCCGACACGCTGTTTGGAACCGGGAGATCAAAGGTCTCATAGATCGGCCACATACTGTAGGTGCCCATGTCGGCGATGCTGCCCGCGCCGAATTCGTACCAGCCCCGGAAAACCGCATGCGTGTAGTGCGGCGAATATGGACGATCAGGCACCGATCCGAGCCACAGTTTCCAGTTGAAGGTCTCCGGTATCGGCACTTCCCCAGTCGGTATGCTGCTGTAGTGCGGCCAGAAAGGACGATCTGTCCAGTTGTGGATCTCCCTCAAGGTGCCGATCGCTCCGTCCTCGATCATTTGCCTCACCGGAATCAGCCCGGCGAACGTGTTGGACTGATGCGCCAGTAGGTGTGTGCGGACACCCATCTGCTTCTGCGTCTCAAGGACCAGCCGTAACTCCGAAATCCGGTTGGCGATGGGCTTGTGCACGGCGACGTGCTTCTTCTTCTTCATCGCCGCGACGGCGATGTAGCCGTGCAGGTGGTCTGGGGTCATGATCTTGACGGCGTCCACGTCCCGCTCTTTCTCGAGCAGCTCGCGGAAGTCCTCGTAGGAAGCCGGGCCGTTGAATTTCTCAGCCGATCGCTGCTTCGCGTAGTACTCCTCGATGATGGCCTTCATGCACTCACGACCGGAACGAATTCCTGTGTAGTTGCCACCCCAGTTCGGATTCTGCAAGATCCGGCGGATCTCATCGCGCAGTCCGGTCGGGGACCAATCAACGTAGTTGGTGTTGTCCTTTTCCGGATCGCAAACCGCAACAATCTGCACTTCCGGATTCGGCAGCAGCCGCAGCACTTCTCGGTGGCCCTGCGTACCGCATCCGATATAGGCCAGGGTGATCCTATCGCTTGGCGGGACAAATCCTGGTCCGCCGAGGACGTGCCTGGGAACAAGGGTCAGGGCGGCGGTCGCGGCGACTGGAGCCAGAAATTCGCGGCGGTTCATCTTCTCGTTAGATGTCATTTTTGAGCCTCCTCCTATTCGTAAAGCTGTTTGGAATCAAGAAACCGGCGAAGTGCACGCGAGAGTAACCGATGGGACCCAACTTGTCGCTTGACTGTCCAATCGGTGCGAAGATCCCTCGGCGACTTCTCGCTTGAATCTAATTCTACTTCGCTCTCCCTAGACAAAAGTAGCGTTTCGAGTAAAAGCCGCCTAGCGGTAGGCATCAGAAGGTGTGAAAAAATACCGAGTCGCGCGCGTAAGCAAGCGGACTCTCGTGGGAGGGTCCGCTCCCTGACATAAGTCCGCGGCGAATATTTGACTCATAAATATGAGTCGATTAGACTACAAATATGAGTAAGAGACTACAAGTTCTCTTAGAGGAGCCGGAGCTTCGGGAAATCCGACGGCTGGCCCGACAGCAGCACATGACTGTAGCCGAGTGGGTCCGCCAAGCCCTTCGAGCTGCCCGCCGGCGCGAACCTGACGGGAACTACAACAAGAAACTCAAAGTCATCCGAGACTCCTCGCGGTTTAGTTACCCTGCCGGAGATATTGATGAAATGCTGGCCGAAATCGAAAAGGGCTACGCCGGAGAGAGGAGACGGTGATCTTTGTCGACTCGAACATCCCCATGTATCTGGTTGGCGCCCCTCACCCACACAAAACAGACGCTCAGCGGTTGCTGGAAAAGTACGTCAGTGAGCGCCGGCGTCTGGTGACCGATGCGGAAGTTCTCCAGGAGATATTGCATCGGTACGTAGCCGTTAGTCGCCGGGACGCAGTTCAGTCGGCCTTCGAGGCACTTTTAGGCGTTGTCGACGAAGTCTTTCCTATCGATGTGGCGGCCGTCGAGCAAGCCAAGATGATCGTTCTCGGTTCGAAACATTTTTCGGCGCGCGACGCGCTTCACCTGGCGGTAATGCAGCGCCAGGGCATCGACCAAATCATGAGCTTCGATGCCGGGTTCGATAAATTCCCCGCGATCGAGCGTTTGAGTTAACCTTCCAAGCCTCGGGACATTTTGGACACAAATTGCCGCAACGACTTGGGGGGGGTGGACGCCTCCGTTCCACGTTTAGGTGGCGTGTGAGCACTCCGATGATTCGTTCCGATGAGACTGCGCACCGCGCCGTCTCTACCATGAGATCCACGGCGGGCTTCCGTTTTATTTTTCTTCATAACCCCGGGTTTCGCTTCGCTCCACCCGGAGCTACACGCTTTCGCCCGCATTTGCGGGCCATGAGAAGTTGATCATTGTGATGTAATGATGGATGTTATCTCTATGCACAGAACACAGATCTTGTTGAAGCCCCACCAATATGAAGCTCTGAAGGCGCAGGCGCGTCAGGAGGGAAAGAGCCTGTCAGAACTGATCCGCATTGCAGTCTCCCAGTGGCTGGGCGATGAACCTCGTGCGCGGAAGGCCCGGCTGGCGGATTTGTGCAGTCTGGGACGAGACCCCAGAGGACCGGCAGGGCGAGATCACGACTCGATTCTCTATCAGTGGAAGCGTAAATGAAACGTGCCTTCGTTGACAACGCAGGTTGGTACGCCTTTGTGCGCGCAGATGATCCGGACCACGACGCCATTGCTGCTGCTCTAACACGGTGGGAAAGTCGGCTTGTGACCAGCAATTTCATTTTTGATGAAATCGTTAGTTTGGTTTGGGCTCGGCTCGGGCATTCGGCGGCAAAGAAAGTTGGGGAAACTCTCCGCGCGCGAGAGGTGGTCGACTCTGTACGTATCACTGCGGAGGATGAAGAGCAGGCTTGGAAATACCTTGTCCGTCACAAAGATAAGCATTACTCATTCACCGACTGCACCTCTTTTGCGCTGATGCAAAGGCTTGGAATCGAGATCGCGGTAACTACGGACGATCACTTTCGGCAGGCCGGCTATCGCATGGATCCCGCATTGTAGTTCGTCCGCGTGAATCCGCGTTGATTTCGAAATTCATTACGATATTTTCACACCTTCCTACCGATCGCACATTTCTAATTGCGTGTTTTTCTGGATATGTATCGGATCTGTACATGAGTCAGATCAATCTGCATATCGATGCTGAATTTGAAGAGAAACTAGAGCGCTTGATGAGAGTCCGCAAGTTCAAGACCAAATCCGAGGCGATTCGAACTGCCATCGATGAGATTCTCCACCGAGAACTGCAGAAAAATCGCTCCACAGATTTCACCCAATGGCTTGGGTTGGCAAAACGGGCGAGCGCAAATCCCAAACCAAACGCGACTTTACAAGGATCTGGAGAACAAACTTCTAGAAAGCGGGATTCGATTCATCGCTCCCACGGTGGTTCATGCGCGCGTGGCCGCTGACGCGCGCCTTAAGTACCCTCTCAATCTTGGGGACTGCTTCGCCTATGCTCTGGCAGCGGTCGAGAATTGTCCTATCCTCACAACCGATCCGGATTTTAAGAAAGTAAACGTACTCGTGCTTTTGCCCTCCTGAAGGGCTTAACCGAGAACTGTCAACTTGGAAAAGTAATCGCGCAGGTAACCACGATCCCGTGCCAGCAGGCGGTCGGCATGGAGGACGGCGTGAGCGCCGATCAGGAAATCGGCCGCGATCCGGCCCGTCCGGCCACCGCGCGATAAATAGCGAGCGAAACTGCGGCCGGCTAGGATGGCACTGTCGCGGGAGGACGGAACAAACTCGATCCGCCAGTCAGCGAGGAATTCCTTCAGCATCCTTTCGTCTTTAAATGCGGGGGCGATCTCCGCCAGAACGCATTCTCCGATCACCAGTTTTCCCTGCGTCACCGCTCGGCGCAACAGAGCTTCCGAGGTGTCGACAAATTGCGGGTTTGCAGTCAACACATCGAGGATAATCGAGCTGTCAAGGGCGGAGATCATTTGCGGATCATGTGGAGATATTGGTCCACCTTCCGACCGCCGGGCAGTTTGGCCTTTCCGCGCCACTTGCGGAGGACGTCTTCGGGCTCCTGTTTGACCGCGACAAGTTTCCCGTCGCGGGCCTCGAAGTCCAACACCGACCCAGTCTGCAAACCGAGCCGGTCCCGACAGGCTTTGGGAATAGTCACTTGTCCTTTTTCAGAAACAATGGCTTTCATACCTAAATAGTATGATTTCCTACCATTCAAGTCAAGCAGTTCACTGACTTGCCGCGCGGCCAGCGTTGACGTTAGACTGCCGCAAGATTGGGCTGAATTTTTATGTAGCCTTTCTCCCTCGCCCAGAGATCGAGGGGAATAGTGGCCAACTCATCGACAGGCGGGACGGGGCGTTGATCTTTGGTGAGATCGATCGATTTAATGTAACGCTTGCAGGATTCGCAACATTCAACACGAATGTGGGGCATCTCTTCGGCGACATAATAGGAAAGTTTATGGGGAACGGCTTCCGGGCAATTTGCGCATGCGATGCGTTGGTAGGGCCACAGCGTGAGACAGTCACCGCACATCAAAAAACGACGGCCTCCTTCGGCGCTGCCCGCAACGCCGGGCATATCGGTCTCGTCGGAAAGCAGCGCGAGCTGAGGCTTGCGGCCACAAAACGGGCATAAGCGGTGCACTTGCAGTTTGGCGTCGCGGACGTGCCTATCATCAGAAGCAGTGAGGTTAGAATCAAAAGGCTGAGTGTGTGTGTTTGCAAGCAATTCCAGATACGGCTGCAAGCAGGCGCGCGCAAAAAAACTGTCTTCGGCGGCAAGGTCGCCATTCCAAAACAAGGTAACCAAAGCCTTCCAACGGCTTTTTTCTGCGGCAAGTTCATCTGCTTGCGCTGCCAGTGTTTCCGAGCCCTGGCGTTTAGCAAGAGTCAACAGCGAACCGAAGTGATCCAGCAGGATAGGGTGGTCGATTTCCAAGGAGCCGGTAAGACGTTGAGTGTTTGAAGCGGCGCTGATGTGCCCAAACAATTCATGCTGCCACTTTAAGACCTTCGCGTAAAACGCCAGGATTTGCCGCGCGTGCGCCAGGCTCCGGGAAAGTTGCTCGGCCCGTTCAATGCGTCGTTCCCAGGTATACTTACCAATCATGAAGTTCGAAATTCAAAGTGCGACGGGTGAATGTATCTCCTGGGAGCGCACGCATCCTGCGTGCTCGTGCGTTCGCAAAGGAAGCCCGCTGAAGCGGGCTTTAACCGGACCTGTCGTTTCAAAAAATGCCCAAACCCTAGGGGCGCGCCATAGTCGCGCCTAGCACGCTGGAAGCGTGCGCTCCCAGGTTCGGCATTCGACATTCGCACTTCGAAATTCGAACTTGATCTACTCTCTTTGTCCGGTAACTTCTCGATACCAGCGCGGATGATGCCACTTGGCCCAGGCCTTGGTGACCGTACCCCGCGTCATCGCCCGCAGTGTGCCTGGCATAGCCACCGTCGACATGTAAATGTGGTAGATGATTCCAATAACGAAAGCGATGAAAGTGATTTCATGCAGCCAGTACGCGAGGGTTCGGAGAAAATAGGGAAATGAGGCGGGAAACCACATGATGACGCCCGAGGCGAGAAATGCGAGCGCCCCAAACATCACCGCCCAGAAAAAGAGCTTCTGGCCGGCATTGTACTTGCCTACATTATGCAGTTCTTTTTCGTAGCGCATGTACGCTCCAAAATTCTCTTTCCATTCTTCATCGCCGGGCTCTTTTTTCATCCGTTGCTTCCAGGAGAGGAAAAGAAAAAAAACGGCAATGACGAAGCCAAGCGAAAACCACGGGTGCAGGAAGCGTACCATCGGGCCGCCGCCGAAGATTCCCGCCAGGCCTGCAAAATACGGAGTGAACATGACAAAGCCCGTAAGCAGCGCGAGGAAAAAGAAAATGGCGACCAGCCAGTGCGTGAGCCGCACTTTCGAGATGTGGCGAATAATCACGTCTTCGACAACCACGTCTTCTCGCTCGCTGGCGAGTCTTGCAATCTGCGCCTGACCCATTGCTCTTGAACCGACGGCTGGTTGACTCATTGCTTCGGCACCTCCTTTTCTGATTCTGACGCGCGCATGCCCGGGGCCTCGTTGCTACCGTACCGAACGTAGTGAAGCAATGCCCCGAGTAAGCCACCCACCATCATTATCGAGCCGAGCGGCTTGATGACACTCTTCCAAACGGTGATGGTCCAGGGGACGTGCGGATCTTTGGGCAAGCCATAAAGTTCCGGATGATCGCCGAGGCCGAGCACGTAAATGACGCCGGTCCCGCCCACTCCCGGCGGATCGTACACCGATGCCTGCGAGAATCCGTTCGCTTTCAATTGGTTGACGCGAGCATTCGCGATTTGCACAAGCTGGTCTTTGGTGCCGAACTGCAAACAGGCTGTGGGGCATGCCTTGATGCAAGCCGGTTCAAGCCCGTAGGCGAGGCGGTCAGTGCACAGCGTGCACTTGTAGACCTTCTTGGTCCTCTTACTTAAGCGCGGAATGTCGAACGGACAGCCGGTCACGCAATATTCGCACCCAATACAATTCTCTTGCTGGAAATCAACAACGCCATTGGTGTACTGCACTATCGCGCCCGGTGACGGACAGGCCTTCAGGCAACCGGGATCTTCGCAGTGCATGCACTGGTCTTTGGCCATCAACCAGTGAAGCTGCTCGCTGCCGTCGGGTTTCTTTTCGACGTACTCGTTAAAGCGGATCAAATTCCAGAAATTGGCTGTGAGATCCGGCAGTGTCTGGTAAGAGCCGAAGGTTGAAGTCTCTTTGACCTCTGGCTCCTCTGGATTAAACAAATCGTTCCACTCCTGACAGGCAACTTCGCATGCCTTGCAGCCGATGCAGGTTGTCGTGTCGATCAATTTCGCAACTTTGGGCGCGGAGCGCACGCCAGTTGCTGGAGAAGGAGTGGCGGAAATTCTTCTGATTTCCATGTTGCTCGGCATGTTCTATTTCCTCCGTCACCCGTGAGCAAAAATCAGTACCGCGAGTGTAAGAAATTGTAAAGAAATACTGAGCCGCGCGCGTAAGCAAGCGGACCCTCGATTGATCAAATCAAAGATAGGTGGA
>DASYPF010000155.1:0-11518 GCA_036006905.1 Acidobacteriota bacterium | reverse complement strand
TTGTAATCCCAGTTGAAAGGAATCGCTCCGTTGAAATAGTTTCTGTTTCCTTCAGCATCCATCTGCGGCGGGTTGTTTGGCAGCGGATAGAGCTTCTCATAGAATTTGTACATCGGGTTGAGAACTCGATTCGCAGGAATAATATTGCCCGGGAATGGTTGCCGGACAAATAAGCCCGTGGCCGCATCAAAAGTTGTGGTCAGAGGATCATAAATCTGGTACCTGGCTGGATTGATCTTAAGCAGTCGTGAAAAGTCGCCTCGTCGCTCGTCGGCAGTCGGCACGGTGAAGAGTTTGTTTCCCGGCTCCTCGGTTTTATTGTCCTTAAAACCGCTGAAGATGAAAAAGAAAAAGAGCTTGTCCGTACCATCGTACAACTTGGGAATCCTTACCGGCCCGCCAATGGAAGCGGCGTAGTTGTTGGACCGTCCCGAAGGCTGTCTTGGCTCTTTGCGTAACTGTTGGGCTAGCGCCGTATCCCCAGCTGCTTCGGCTTGTCGAATCTTGGACCAGTAGGCGGCATTATCGTTACTCGGAGTCGCGTTCCACCGTTGCTGCCAGTGGCTCCACGTCGCCGTGCCGTGATATTGATTCGTTCCCGCCTTGGATTGCATTGCGACAAAGGCGCCGGTGGTGTGACCCACTCTGGCATCGAAGCTGGTGCTCTCCACTCGAACTTCGTCCACAGCATCCGTGTAGGGCAGATAGGCCGCACGCCGCGTGTGGCCAGTATTGGGGGTGCCATCCAGCGTCCACTCGTTACCGCCCACGCCGCCGGCTGTCCGGTAATCTGAAGCTCCGATGGTGGAGTGCAAGCCCAGATAGTTGTATCCACCCGGACGCTGCATTCCCAGGCCCAGCCCCGCCATGAGCATCACGTTATTGCCGAGCACGGGCAACTCCATGATGCGGCGGTTATCCATCACCTGGCCGATGGAGGCGCTCGTTGTGTCTAGAAGGGGCTCTTGCGCCGTGACTGTGACCGATTCGGATACTTCGCCCACTTCCAGAGTGATATCGAGGCTGACCTTGCTGCCGACATTCAGTGCGATGCCCTGGCGGAAGTACCTCTTAAAGCCGGACAGCTCGGCGGTGACGGTGTATTGCCCCGGCATCAAGAATGGAACTTCAAACAATCCGGAGTCGTTCGTTAGAGCGTTATTAGAAACATTGGTCTCCACGTTGGCAACGGTGATTGACACGCCGGGTATTACACCACCTGAGGGGTCGGTCACGCGTCCTGCAATTGTGCCGCGCGTCTCCTGCGAGAAGATGGTACTGCCGATGAGAAATGCAATTCCCAAAAGAACTGCGAAGCAACGAAGAAGGTTTTTATGATTCTTGCCCATATCACCCTCCAATCTCCCAAGAACCTGTGAAAAAATCAGAACCGCGCCCGTCAGGATGTGTGAAAAAATCCGAGCCGCGCGCGTAAGCAAGCGGACACTCCCACGTGCAAACCTCGGCCTGTCTTTTACTTGCTCGATCGCGGGCCCGCTCCCTTACGGTCGCGGCTCGGATTTTTTCACACCTTCTCAGGGCGCGCGTGGAAAATCCAACAAGATTCTCTCCGCACATGAACATTCGAACATTCCAGAAACGGTAGGATATCCCGGCTGGATCTTCAACAGAATTGTAAAAACGGCGTTCTCACAAAGTTCGACCAACTTAGATTTCAACAAGTCCGAGGCTGACCTGAATCGCTTGATCGACCGACCGTATGGCCGCAGCATCGACTGATCCCAGGCATCTTCTCAGTCGTTCTTTGTCGACTATTCTGATCTGATCCAGCCGCACAGTCGAGCGAATCTTCAGTCCCGTGTGTTCAGCTTCCAGCAGCACTTCCACCGGATAACGACGATCAGAGATTCGCGAGGTGATCGCCGCGACAATGGTCGTGGAGCTGTACTGGTTGCCGACGTCATTTTGGATGATGAGTGCGGGCCGGGTCTTCTTGATCTCGTGTCCTCGTGCAGGGTCAAAGTCCACCAGATAGATCTCTCCTCGCCTGGGAGAGCCTACCTTGACTTTTTCTTGCCGATGGCCTTTTGCCATGCTTCCTCTTCAAGTGGGAACCATTCCTGAGCCAACTCCAGATTCAGCTTGGCATTGGCCAGGTAGCCCTCCTTCAGGCGCTGCCGGAGATTTTGCCGGCTGTGACTGTACACATATTGCCGCACAGCGTGGTCGATAAAGCGGCTGCGATTCCCCTTGGCGGCGACTCGATCCAGAACCGCCAGTGTCTCGTCCGACAGAACTATGTTGATGCGTTTGCCCATAGCGACTCTTCGTTGAACAACTTCTGTGTCTTATCTATACACATGATTAGTGTGGATAACAAGTTAAAGGACTGGGCTGGTGAAGAGAAGTTGCCCGGAGTTTCCCACAACAAAGACCCGTCGCCCGTTTCACGGGCTCTCAAACTCGTGATGGGACCGCGTACCCCGGGTTCCGCTCCACCCGGGGCTTTACGCCGTCGCCCGCTCCGCGGGCTGTGCACGCCTTCGGCGTGCGCGGGCCAAATGCGTATAATTGTTAGGCCGTAAGGCCTCGGTCAGGCGTCCCCAGACAGGTCAAGCCGCGTAGCGGCGACAGCATTCGATGCGCGAGATGAGATGCCTGCGATTAATTGTGTATTGCACATCAATAACACTCCGTCGCCGCTACGCGGCTCGTCATTTTCGGGGACACCTGACCGAGGCCTCACGGCCTTGGCTACAATTCTCTACGCCGCTGCGCGGCCCGCTTTGTCCCGACAAGAGATTTGTGAATAATCCGGGTCAACGGCTGGCCTAATAGCCCTCCGGGAAAGGCTGCTGATGCTGCCTTGGCGCTGCTACATAGCGCTCCTTGGTCAGTCAGAGCTGCACGACGCGCCTTCCAGACGCACAATCGACCATCTCCCAAATGTCCAAACTCCCGCTTCACAGGGCTTCTCGGACAGCGGCCTTAGCCTCCCCGATTACCGGAGTTTTCTGCGATGCAAAAAGATTTTCACTGGGCTTTTCCCAGTAAAAGCTCGTAAATTCGATCCAGGTCCTCGTTGTCGGCGTAGTAGATTTCGATTCTTCCGCCTTTGCCCAGTTTTCGTATGGTGACTCTGGCGCCAAACCGAAGACGCAGTTTCTCTTCAGCCGCTGCCACGTTGGCGTCCGTTTGAGGTGGCTGTTTCGGTCGCTTCTTTCCGCCTTCAAGCAACTGCCGCGCAAGGCGTTCGGTTTCACGAACGGACAGCTCTCTGTCCATAACCTCTTGAGCCGCTTGGATTTGCAGCTTCGGATCTTCCAGCGCCAGGAGAGCTCTCGCGTGTCCCATCGATAACTTGCTTTCTATCAATAGCTTACGGACTTTATCGACGAGTTTGAGCAGTCGAAGGGCATTAGTGACAGCAGTGCGACTCTTGCCGACACGCAATGCTATTTCTTCCTGCGAGAGCCCAAATTGTTGCCAAAGTTGTTGGTACGCCTCTGCTTCCTCGATTGGATTGAGATCAGCCCGCTGAAGGTTTTCGACAAGCGCCATTTCCAGAGTTTTTTCATTGTCGACGTCTTTGATAATGGCTGGGATTTTCAGCAATCCAGCTTGTTGGGCGGCACGCCAGCGTCGCTCGCCTGCGATCAATTCGAATCGAGACCCGACCGGGCGCAAAATAACCGGTTGGAGAACTCCGTTTTGCCTTATCGAGTCAATCAGTTCAGCGAGTTTCTCCGGATCAAAATCGGCGCGGGGCTGATATGGATTTGAAGAGATCAGATCGACATCAACTTCGCGTAGGTTTCCTTGCACAACCGGTGCTGCAGGCGGTGAAGCCGGCGCACCTGCAGGAATTAAGGCTTCAATTCCCCGGCCCAGTGCCTTCCTTTTCATAATTCAGCAACTCCTTGGCTAAATTGATGTAACTGACCGCTCCTCGGGATTTGGCGTCATACAGCAGGATTGGTTTTCCAAAGCTGGGTGCTTCGGCCAAGCGTACATTACGCGGAATGACTGTCCCAAACACTCTCCCATCGAAGTGTTCCCTCAGGTCAGCTTCCACCTGCTGGCATAGATTCAGACGCTCGTCGTAGAGTGTCAGAACTATACCCACAAGCTCCAGACCCGGGTTGAAGGCCTTGCGCACGCGCTCGACCGTGTCCAGCAGGTCGGTCAGGCCCTCTATTGCGAAGTACTCGCACTGGATTGGTATAAGCAGCCCGTCTGCGGCGACCAGCACGTTGACGGTAAGGAGGCCGAGCGATGGGGGAGAGTCAATCAGAATGATGTCGTAGTCTGCCCGAACCGAATCGAGAATACCACGAAGCACAAACTCCCGTCCTTCCAAGTCCGCTAACTCCAGCGTGGCTCCCACAAGATCTTTTCCAGCCGGCAATAGGAACAATGTTGCGATTTCAGTTTGCCGAATGGCTCGCGCAATTGGAGTCCCACGCATCAGAACATCGTATAACGTAGGTAAGCCGCTGTTTCTTTCAAAACCCATCCCGCTTGAGCAATTCCCTTGGGCGTCGCAATCGACTACCAGCACGCGCAAATCTCCAGCTGCAAGAGAGGCAGCGAGATTAATGACCGTCGTAGTTTTGCCGACTCCTCCTTTTTGATTGGTAACAGCCAGGATCTTATGCATTTTGAGCTTGAGACAACTCCTGTAGATGCTTTTTAGCAGAAAATCAAGTGATGTTCCACGTGAAACATTCTTTCGTTTCAAACAAGACTAAGTTTAAATTTATATTCGTGCTTCGGCTGGGTTTGTTTGTCAGACTCACCACAGAGGCCTAGAGTGGCAAAGCCACAACCAAAGAAAAGCCGTCTACGGCCACGTGCATGTCAACGACCACGGCTAGATCCACGGTAACGAAAAACAATTCCACAAGAGCAGCGATTGGTGAACGTTGTCGTGGACGTTGACGTGGTCGTGAACATGCACGTGAACGGTGGTTTCCATTCGGCCAAAACTTGGTCAAAAAAACAAGATTCTGCCAACTTGTTACACAAAGCACACAGAGATTGCACAGAGCTCTCTGTGCTGCCTCGGTGTTCTTTGTGCCTCCGTGTTGAAACAGGAGGAGAGATCTCAAATACGGCGCCAAGCCATCAGGAATACCGGTTGGGATCTAATTCCAAAATTTTTTATACTTGGAGGATCTTGCGGGCAACGAGAAGCGTGCGATTTTCGGATTGCGGAATTGGGATCTTCTCTATCTCGCACCCTTCGAGCGAGCGCTCGGTCCGTTCTCCCGCGCCTTGAAAGCAGAGGTAGCGGCAATTTCTTAGCGTGTTGTCCTTTAGAAACTGAAAATCCCTCCCTTCGATTTTCAGCGCGCGCCAGCAAACAACATCAGCCTGCTGCAGAAAAGGAGCCGCTTCCTGAAGACGCAGTGCGTAGGAAACCACGTGACGCATTTCTAAATGACGCGCGACCTCTTTCTGAAACAAAACTTTCTTTTTTCTTGAATCCAGCAGAACCATGCGCATCTCCGGGCGGACGATCTTCATGGCCAACCCGGGGAAACCCGCACCGGAGCCTACATCAACAACTCTGATTTTGGCTCCGGGAAGGTGTTCTGCTGCAAAAAATGATTCCAAAAAATGGAGACGAACCGCCTCCTCATCCGAGCGGATCCCTGTAAGGTTGACTTTCTTGTTCCACTTCTTGAGCACTTCGAGATAGGCAAGAACCTGCTCAATTTCGTCTTTAGTGAGGGTCAGGTGGAAAAAGCGAGCTTCAGTTTCAATCCAATCGGCGGTGACCATTTCAAATGCGGATTTCGGATTGCGGATTGCGGATTGAAGTGTCCGCCGATTTAGAAGCACTTAGTTTTGATAGGTTATTCAAGGTCCAGGATCGGGGAAATTGAGGAAGTCGCAATTTTCGAGCCCACGATTAGGGGATGCGAGCTAGACTGAAACAGGAGTATGCTGCGGACGAAACCACAATCCGCAATCCGCAATCGAGTCAATCCGCAATCCGAAATCCGCAATCTGGTTAGCTGGCGGCAGCGCGACGGCGGCGCTCCAGCTCCAGATGGACGTTGATGATGGAAACAGCGGCAGGTGTAACGCCCGACATTCGCGAGGCCATTCCCAGCGTGGCCGGGCGGTGACGCGAGAGTTTCTCAACCATTTCGCGAGAGAGCCCCGGTACCCGACTGTAGTCAAAATCAGGCGGAATCCTCCGCTGCTGCACTGCCTGCATTTTATCGACCTCCTGCATCTGCTGGCGAATGTATCCTTCGTATTTGATCTGAATCTCGACAACCTCGGCTTCTTCCTGCGACAGAGCATATCCGGAGTCCTGAAGAATCTGCTGGAATTGATCGATCTTGAACTCAGGACGCTTCAACAGTTGCTCAAAAGAGACACCTGCAGGGATCTCCCGTTGGCATATCTGACGCAGCTTGACTCGGTAATCCGATGATTCCTTTAGAATGGTTCGTCGAAGAAAATCTGCTGCGGCTTCAATGCGTTGATATTTCTGCCGGCAGGCTTCCCATCGTTCTCGGGGCAGAAGGCCGAGGCTTAAACCTTTATCCATCAACCGCTTATCGGCATTATCGATCCGCAGAAGCAGCCGGAACTCAGCGCGTGAAGTAAATAAACGATAGGGTTCATCGACACCCCGGGTTACCAGGTCATCGGCCATAATCCCCGTGTAAGCTTCGGACCGATCCAGGAAGAGCGGCTCTTCGCCCCGCACTTTCAACGCAGCGTTGATGCCGGCCAGTATCCCTTGCCCGGCCGCCTCTTCGTATCCGGTTGTCCCGTTGATCTGGCCGGCATGGAAAAGATTTTCAATTTTCCTGGTTTCAAAAGTGGCCGAGAGATTTGTCGGCTGCATGAAATCGTATTCAATTGCATAACCTGGACGAATCATATCGACATTTTCCATGCCAGCAATAGATCGCAGCATCTCAACCTGCACGTCGATCGGCATGCTGGTGGAAAGGCCATTGACGTAAATCTCATGCGTGCCGATGCCTTCGGGCTCAAGAAAAATCTGATGGCGCTCTTTGTCGGCGAATTTGACGATCTTGTCCTCGATCGAGGGACAGTAGCGCGGACCTACACCCTGAATCTGGCCGCTGTAAAGCGGCGACCGATGGATATTCTGCTTGATGATCTCGTGCAACCGCGGCGATGTATAGCCGATGTAGCAGGGAAGCTGAGGCTGGACGGTGTGCTTACTGCCGAAACTGAAAAGCTTTGGCTTCGGGTCTCCGTACTGAATTTCAAATTTGGTAAAATCGATAGTGCGCCCGTCGATGCGAGGTGGGGTGCCCGTCTTCAGGCGTCCCATAGGAAACCCGAGACGCTTGAAAGCTTCCGCCAGATAAATCGAAGGTGGCTCGCCTGAGCGACCCGCCGTATATTTCCGCTCCCCGATATGGATCAGTCCATTCAAAAAAGTTCCGGTCGTGACAATTACTGCTCTGGCAGCAATGCGCCGCCCATCGATCACTTCGATACCCACGACGCGATCGCCTTGAATAATCAAATCGGTGACTTCCGCTTGCTTTAGGAAAAGATTGGGTTCCTGCTCCAATCGGCGCCGCATCTCGCGTCGATATAACGCCCGATCCGCCTGCGCTCGCGGGGCCTGCACAGCAGGACCACGGCTGCTGTTAAGAATGCGGAACTGGATGCCGGTTTTGTCTATCACCTCGGGCATCGCGCCGCCAAGGCAGTCCAATTCGCGAACCACGTGTCCCTTGGCGATCCCACCGACAGCCGGATTGCACGACATCTGGCCAATGGTGTCCAGATTAATCGTGACCATGGCCGTACGCATGCCCATCTTGGCGGCAGCCAGAGCCGCCTCGCATCCGGCATGTCCTCCGCCGATGACGATTACGTCGAACGATTCGTGAAAGTACATGGCAATAGGATTATAACAGTGCCCAGTTCCCAGTTCCCAGTGCCCAGTGGCTAGCAAAACAGGGCGCAGTGCTCAGTGCCCCAGTGAGAAATGCGGGCCAGGGAGTTGGAAACCGTGGACTGGAACTACAAAGTGGGGAACTCGGAATCTGAACAACGAAAGTCCCATCTGTAAAAACCGGAGCCGGTTTGAGAGTATAGCCGGCGGCAAAGCGCGCGGTTTTTGCGGGCGACGCAGCCAGTCGGTGAGTCCGATGTTGTTAACACGCGACAAGCCCCTGGTATCGGTACGTGGTATCCGCCTTTCTGTCGCCCGCCAGATATTCACAGTTATGACGCTCTCGATTGCACGCTCGGCCTTTTCACGGCGCCAGGCGCATTCGCCGCATCAGTTCTGCAAACCGAGGATCCGAGCGAAGGCTATCAATCTCCGGGTCGACTTTTAGCCAGGACAAACGTTCAGACCGGTCCTCATATGCCCTGTCGAGCCATTCGAATGCTTCATCCTTTTTCCCAAGAGCCGCATAAATGATCGCTGTTTCAGCCGACGGCACAAAACGGCCCTTTGAAAGCCGCCTTAGCTCCTTCAACTGCGCCAGAACCTTCTCTGCCTCGCCTTTGTTACCAGACACGGCATAGAAAATTCCCAGCGCCGCTAGGATCGTCGGGCTATCGTCCACAAGTCTCGCCTTCTGTTCCTCCGCGATGGCCTGCTTATACATCTTCTGCTCCAGGTAGCATGCGCCGAGTATCATATGCGCCACGCCCAGGTTTGGGTCCATCTCGAGTGTCCTTCCTAGTTGCTCTATCGCTGCGTCGTATTGGCGCGCTAAGTAAAAGGAGAGACCTCGGGACCAACTGATGCTGAGCGAGAGTGGGTCGAGCTGCTCGGCTCGTTTCAGCGCTGCCCTAGATTCATTGTGTCGCCCCATCAGCGCTAGATACCAGCCATACCATTCATGGGCTGTCGCATACCCAGGGTTGAGCTCGATGGCCCGCCTGAATTCGCTCTCGGCAGCCGGCCATTCCCATTCGAAAAATGTCTTGACCAACGCCAGGGACGTGTGAGCTTCGGCGAGCGTCTCATCCAACTCCAGGGCCTTTATGGCTGCTTGCTTTGCCTTGGGCATCGCCTCTCTGGGCGGCAAGTGCAAGTTGGAGAGTCCATAATAGGCGTCGGCTATGCCGGCGTAGGCGAGCGCGTAGTTTGGATCTTTTTCGATTGCTTGGTTAAAATAGTCAATCGCTTTCTTATCCCCCTCTTCGGTCACCTTGGCCCAGTAGTAGCGCCCCATGAGATAGAGCTGATACGCTTCGGTATTGCCGGTATGCTGCTTGGCGAGTCGTATTTTCTGCTCACCGGTCAACTTCAGCCGCAATTTCTCGCTTATCTCCTTTGAGATTTCTTCCTGGACGGCAAGAATGTCTGCGAGCTTACGGTTGTACTGCTCGCCCCATAACTGCGAACCGTCCGCCGTGTCAACTAAGTCGGCCTGAACGATCAAGGTTTCGCCTCGCTGGCTGACTTTCCCTGTGAGCACTGCCCTGACGTTCAGATCGTGCCCGAGCTTTTGAGGGTCGGCTTGTTGGCCCTTGTAGCGAAAAACCGTGGTGCGCGCCATAACTCGTAGTTGCGGGAGTTGTGAGAGGCTGTTGATCAGACTCTCGGTGATGCCATCGCTGAGATATTCCGTGCTTGGGTCCCTGCTCGCGTTGGCAAAAGGCAGGACTGCCAGGGAGTCAATCGGCTTGTCTTTAACTCCGGAAAAATGAAGATAGCCTACAGCCGCAACCAACAATACTGTTGCAATCATCGCACCAATGATCAACCAGCGGCGCGTGTTGCGGGAGGTCGAGAGACCCAGCCGGGCCGTTTCCATAGCGATCGCTCGCCCGGAATCCGTGTCCCGCCTGAGGCGGGCCAGATCAGTCCGCAGGTCCGAGGCGGTTTGGTAACGCATCTTGCGATCCTTCTCCAATGCCTTATTGATAATTTGCTCTAATTCAGCCGGCAACTCCGGATTCAAACGTAGCGGCGGGATAGGAGTCCTGTTGAGAATGGCATCGAAGATCATCGCCGACGTGTCGCCTTTGAACGGTGGAATGCCGGTAGCCATTTCGTAAAGGACCACGCCAAACGAGAAAAGGTCCGTGCGCGAATCCAGGTTCTCTCCTCGCGCCTGCTCGGGCGACATGTAGGCTACGGTTCCCATGGCGGTGCCGGGACTGGTTAGGGAGTCCTCGGGGACCGGGGCCGTTGCCAACGCTGATACGTCCGCCGCTGCCGGTTCTCGCTGCCGTTGAAGCACAAGTTTGGCCAGACCGAAATCGAGAACCTTGGCTTGAGAGTCCCTGGTAATGAAAATGTTGGCCGGTTTGATATCCCGATGAACAATGCCTCTACGGTGTGCCGCATCCAAGGCATCGGCGATCTGGATTCCCAGATCCAGCAGTTCATCCGTCTTCAATGGTTTGCCCGTCATGTATTGCCTCAATGTCTGGCCCTCCAGAAGTTCCATGACGATGAAGGGCTGTCCTTCGTGCTCACCGATGTCGTAAATAGTGCAAATGTGAGGATGATTCAGAGACGAGGCAGTGCGGGCTTCGCGCTGGAAGCGCTCCAGCGCTTGATGGTCTTTGGAGAAATCTTCAGGCAGGAACTTGAGCGCGACACTGCGACCGAGCCGCGTATCATCCGCTTCGTAGACGACGCCCATGCCGCCGCCACCCAACTTTTTCCTGACTCGATAGTGAGAGACCGTTCTCCCGATCATGAAAATATGAAGAAACTTTGTGTCTGAAGGATAGTCGCTAGGTAGAGCGATTTCAACAAGAAGGGACGGAGTCCGAGCCGCGACAGTAATCAAGCGGCGAAGATAAGTGCAATCAGTTTTCAGCCGTCGCTCGACGTTGAAATTGGCGCTATTAACGAATGATCACGGCATAATGGGAGATAGTTTTGCCGACCACTGTCAGGGATCCGGGTAAAAGCCGTAACGAAAGAATAGTTTCTTCTTGTATTGTTTGCAATGAATTCCGGGGAGGCAATGGACGAAGGTTGGCGTATCCACAAAAAGCGTGGATTAACGAAGAGGTAGGGGAGACCAGCTGCTCTTGGACTTGGTGCTATTCTTCTTCTCTGTCGGTGCCGAGTGGATTGCGTTTCCACGTCCATCCGAACGTTACTCGTCTGCGCCCTCAGTCCCTCGGAGATAAGAGCAATCAGTTTTAGCCGTCAACTATAAGCTTTTTGTCGCTTCAACACGCTTTTCGCTGACGGCTGATCGCTGATGGCTGATAGCTGGCGCTACTTGTTCCGCTTTCGCAACCAGGAGGTGACCTGTGTCTCGGCTAGAGATAATTCAAGTCGACATCCTTATCCTCAGTCTGGTGGCATTCCTCCAAGCATCTGGCAATGGGCAGCGGAGTGTCGAAGTAGATACGCGGTCTCACGCAGAGGTCTCCAAGGCGACCTCGCACAGAGCAATCTGGGATGCCGTTGCGACCTTTTCCATCCTTGGCTTCGATCCGGCCACAGGGGAAATAGGCGGAGCGGTGCAATCACGGGTATTTTCGGTAGGTAACGGCGTGCTTTGGGCGGAAGCCAATGTTGGCGCGGCGGCGACGCAGGCCGTGGTTGATGTCAGCT
>DASYPF010000154.1:0-11675 GCA_036006905.1 Acidobacteriota bacterium | reverse complement strand
CTGCCTACTGCCTTCTGCCTTCTGCCGACTGCCTACTGCCTTCTGCCGACTGCCTACTGCCTCCTGCCTCTCGCCGTCTGCCTCCTGCCTCCTGCTTCCTGCCACCCAAAACTCACTCGCCAGGTGCCACTCGAGACTGCACTTCAACACTCTTTACGCCTTTGACCGCTTTGACCCGCCGCCCCACGATCTGCCATTCCTCGGCTGTTAGAGTGTAAGCGCCCGAGCCGCGCAATGTGACCGCTCCATTATTAGCATCGATAGCGATGGATTCCGCAAGTGCAACGGTCGACTCAGCCTTGTTATCAGGGTCTTCCACCAGGGCCTGCCGAATCTCCCGCGTTAAATCCCGGTCGGCATCCGTCGCCCAGCTATCATAACGAATCTCCCAGGCTTCGGCGCTGTTCTGGCCCTTCACGGGCGCAGGTTGAACAATACGGATCGTTTCTTTCGGCTCGCTTCTGGAGCAGCCGGCCAGGACCAATGCAAGGCATACTGAAAACAAGAATAGAGATTTGCGCATGAAATGATTCTCCGAAATAGAGAATGTCGAATGGCGAAGTTCGAAGTACGAATGAGACGCACCCGAACTTCATCAAAATCTTATCGCGAAGACGCAAAGGGCGCAAAGAGAGATCCGTATTTATCCGCGGAAACTCGTGGCTGAACGTGGCTTTTGTCTCCGTGCCGCTCCCGTCTTCTGCGCGGCGCGCATCACCCCCTGCGCGACGGCCTTGGCCACTCGCTGGTCAAAGACCGAAGGAATGATGTAATCCACGCTCAACTCATTCGGGTTGATGATCGAAGCGATCGCTTCGGCTGCGGCCAGTTTCATTGCTTCATTGATTTCGCGCGCGCGGCAGTCAAGAGCGCCGCGGAAGATACCCGGGAATGCAAGGACGTTGTTGATCTGATTGGGATAATCGCTGCGCCCCGTCGCCATGATGCGCACATAAGGCGCGGCTTCTTCGGGCATAATTTCCGGAACCGGGTTGGCCATGGCGAATACGATCGCGTTCTTGGCCATTTTCTTCAGCCACTTTGCCTTTACTGTCCCCGGCCCGGACAATCCGATGAAGACGTCGCAATCCTTGAGGGCTTCCTCCCGGCTTCCCCTAAATCCCCCTGCATTGGTGTGCTCGGCATACCAGATCTTTGCCGGGTTCATACGTTCGGTGCGTCCCCGGAACAATGGGCCTTCGCGATCAAATCCGATAAAGTGCCTGACTCCATAAGCCATCAAGATCTTGGTGCAAGCTACTCCGGCGGCGCCAATGCCAGAGACCACGATTCTGAGCTTTTCCGGTTTTTTCTTAACGATGCGCAGCGCGTTGATCAGCGCCGCCAGGACGACGACTGCAGTTCCATGCTGGTCATCGTGCATCACGGGAATATTGAGTTCCTTCTTAAGGCGATCTTCTACTTCAAAGCAGCGCGGGGCGGAAATGTCCTCGAGGTTGATTCCTCCAAAGACAGGCGCGATTGCCTTGCAGGCGCACACGATTTCGTCGACATCCTGCGTTGCCAGCGCGAGGGGAAACGCGTCGACGCCGGCGAATTCTTTAAACAGCATCGCTTTTCCTTCCATCACCGGCAGCGCGGCTTCCGGACCCAAATTCCCCAATCCAAGAATTGCTGATCCGTCGGTGACTACCGCAACCATGTTTTTCTTGATGGTGAGCGAATGAACTTTGGATTTATCCGCAGCAATCGACAGGCAGACGCGCGCCACGCCCGGCGTGTAGGCACGAGACAAGTCGGCCCGCGTTTTCAGGGGAAATTTAGAGGTCACTTCGATCTTGCCGCCCAGATGCATCAAGAAAGTCAGATCGCTAACGTTGACCAGTTCAATTCCGCTGACACTGCAAATCGTCCTGATGACTTTGTCACCGTGCTTCTCGTCGCGCACATTCACAGTGACGTCACGCACCGTATAATCGCCGGTTACATCTACCAGGTCGACGGCGCCGATGTCCCCACCGGCTTTACCAATGGCGGATGTGACTCGGCCGAGCATGCCGGGACGGTTGGTGATCTTCAAACGCACTGTGATGCTGTTGCTGGCGCTAGGCGCAATGGGCATAGATTATCCTTAAGAATGTTAGGCTCCCTATATTCCCAGAAATTGCGGATTCTTTGAAGGGAAATGCTCTTTTGAGGTTGGGGGCTGGGGGCTGGGTGTCGGGTGTCGGGTGTAAGCGGTGAAATAGACTTGACCGCCATCGGTAATTTTGGCTCTGATAAATTCGCCAAATCGAAAATGCCCGGCCACATCTCCTGCATCAAGGGCGCAAAGAGATCCGTATTTATCCGCGGAAACCCGTGGCTGAACGTGGCTTTTGCATTCCATTGGCGCGCCGCTTCCTGCCGATCGGTTGCGCTGCGGGTGCGGCGTAACGTGCATTGCGTTGATTGATTAGTGAAAAGTTACTTTCTGGCGCGCTGATGGGCAGTGACGTAATCAGCAGGCCATCCAACCTTAGTGTGATCGCTGGAACCGGCGCGCTGCTCCGGAACCGGAAAACTTTGGGTAGAGATGAAGACTGCCGGCGCGGGAAGAGTTCCGACAGCAGTATCGCCTTCTGGCCCAGTTCCGGCAGCGTCACTTGGGTCTTGTCTTCAAGTTGTAGCGAAGCGCCGAGAACCTCCAGGTCGACCTGTATCGGAACATGGTAAGGGTTTGACAGAGCTACGCCGGTATCAAAAGCAGTAGTGGACGTTCCGCTCCAAAGGCCCACCGAGGCAGGTCGGGCTGGCGGCACAGTAACTTCCGATACCAGAGTACTTCCATCGGAGACAGAGATTCTCTCGAAGATTTCCGTCTGTCCTCCTGCTGTACCGGCCAGAGTCCAACCAACAAAGCCTGATGGAAGGGAAGCGGATGTGCCTTCAGGATTCAATCCCGCAGAATCAGACAGTGAGATTCTCTTTACCTCTCCCGGCTGAAGAGCGATGGGGCTTCCACTGGTAGAGGACGATCCGTTGGTTGTGAAAAAGCTCAAGCTGACCGATGAGGGAATGTTGTCTTTGTTGCGCAGAAGCAACGTGGAAGCGTACTGGATGCCTGAGAAGTTCCCCTGGGCGACATGAGGAATGAAGTTAGTTTGGAAGTTTTCCGGAATGCTCATGTACAGCCCGCTCGCTCCTTCGCCAAAGACGCCACACGTAAACAGGAATAGGCCTGTGTCGGAAAAGTCCCAGGCGGTGTCGAGGAACTGAAATAGCGCCGGAGGCGTGTCCGGCGAGGAAAACAACTTATTCCCTTCGCGTAATACCGTCCGAACCAAACCATCCTCCCAAATCGAAAAAGCTCTTTTCACCCTGCCTCCCTGCCTCACTGCGGAGTTGAAGAGCAATTGATTCGCAGCATTCAAACGGAAGAACGGAGAGCTGCTAAATCTGGAAGAAAACAGTCCGTTGGCGGCGCCCTGGTCAATAAGGGTTCTCAACTGGCCGTTCTCGAAAATCAAAAGGCCGGAGCCAAAGAGGCCTTCAGGCGCGCTGGATTTTCCGAAAGTATTAAAAAGGACCGCTACGTTGTTACGATTCACTTGAAACGGCGAGTAACCGGGATTGTCGAGGCGACGCAGTACAAGTTCAGGCTTTCCCAGTACCGGGTCGCCACTGAGAACCAGTGGCTTTACCGTGCTTCCATCGTAAAGGAAAAATCCAGTCGGCCCCTGTCGGGAGGTGTCGCCATAAGCGGTGAAATAGACTTGACCGCCATCGGTAATTTTGGCTCGGATAAATTCGCCGAATCGAAAATGCCCGGCCACATCTCCTGCCTCAGCGATGTATTTGATATCGCGGCCATCGAAGACACCTATCTCTGTGCTCGATGCAAAGGCCAAAAGCCCGCTGTTGTTCAAATCCACGCTTTGAAATTGAGCGGTGCCACCGGCAATCCTCCGCAGCGAGCCGTTGTATAAAAAAACTCCGTGGTCAGACAGAATTGCAATGGTTCCTGCGTTGTTCAGCACCGCAATCGGGCGAGTCAAATATTCGACAACAGACCTGCTGAGCTGTATTTCTCCGCTGAGAGCGACTTTCTGGATGGTGTCTCCCCTCCAAAGAAAAATTCCGAAAGAACCGTCCTGCAGCAGCGCGAAAAACAGGATTTCATCGCTGTCGTTAAACCCCAGAATGTACAACGGTGGCCAAAAATTGGTGCTCGGCTTGCATCCAGTTCCCGGCAATACCGTATCGCGGTTCAAAACAGTGACCGATCGATCGGGTGTAAGTAGCCTGATTTCATTGGAACCGGTCATCAGTAGGACCGCATGGCCGCGATTATTTACAAAGGCCTGGTACAACGACAGTGTGAAGTATTGTCCCGGTGGAGTTGGAAGCAGATTAGCAAACCCCCAGAGCCTGAATGGTGCCGGCTGAGGATCTCGATCCAGCGGTAGCGTTGATAACTTGAGGCCCGACAGGCGCAGGCCTGCAGCCAGAAAAGGAGCATCGCCGGTAATGCGAACAAGTCCGATAAAATCGTCGTGCAAATCAGGAAAGAGCTGGTCGACAAACAATGTCACCTGCTGTCCCGGAGCAAAGATCAGCTCTCTATCAGAAACAGCCTGACCCTGCGCGTCGAGCAGATGAAACACAACGCGATTGTTGCGAGGATTCGGATTGCTAATCGCCAGGCCGGTGTTGCTCCGGCTGTTGATTTCCGCGATCACTACAGCCGAGCTGCTCAGGGGCGCAGCCGACATGCCTGTTTGGGACTCAATGCGATAGTTGCGGATGAGCTGGATCGTTGCGTTCAAGGCAACGTCTGCTCCACCTTCAACTCGCATTCTTAGGTAGCCGGAGATGATTCTTGGATTGCTCGGAACAAAGATGGTGCGTACCTCTCCAGCGTTGAGAAGAAGATCGCGCGCGAAAAAGAATGGAAAGCTGTTGCCGTCTCGGTCGAATGCCTCCAGCGAAACAAAGCCGGGCAGCGTGGACTGATTACTGATCTGAAGCACTGTGGCATAGGCAAGATTCGCCTGGGTCCCACCGCTTGCCAGTAGAGGGAGATATTGAATTCGAGGCGCCGCCGGGACAGCGACGTAGAGGGCAGTGTCGAAACCATCGCAACAAAGGCCGGCAATGAAAAACACGCTCCCCTGCTGATTCAAGGAGACACTGAAGAGCGACTGCAGCAGCCGGTCTCCAATTTCACCGCCGGAGGCTGTAGCCTTGGAAACTGGTTCCAGGATCCCGGATCGCCAAATAAACGGAGTGTCTCCGGCGTCGCTCCCGTTAATGCCGGAAACAAAAGCGACCTGGCGCGAGTCGTTGATCCGGCTTACGTTGAAAGAGAAGCGGTAACCTTCCCCCGGGGGCGGACTTAGATCGATAATCATTGGGGTTTTCCCTAGCGCGAACGTTCCACCGACCGGAGTGGGTTCTCCATCCAAGACGATCTTCCGAATTTCTCCCCGGTCCCATAAAAAAAATCCGGCCCTTTGACCGATCACCTGAGCCGCGAAAAACAGGCGTCCTTGATTGTCCAGCGAGAGATTGGAGTAGACGCTTGGACTATTTACGGTAAGTCCCGGCACTGAAATATCCCCCCCGGCAATGCGCTGCAGCTTTGCGCCGGCGATCAGATTGCCTGAAGACAAATAGAGGAATGCGCTGCGGGGAAGTCGAGATCCTGACCTAAAGGTGACGGTCATCTGGCCCTGAGGGTTGGCGTCAAACTCTCCGATCTCGTCGATACTACCGGCGCCGTCCGGCAGTGGATCACCAGTGATGGCCACAGTGCGCGTACCGGAATTGGAAAATAGGAAAAGCCCGCGCGTTGGTCCCGTTTCGACCGGAGCGCTGAAAAGAAGTGCGCTATCGCTTAGCAGGAGGGTAGTGTACTGGAATGTTACAGAGCTAAACTTTCTTCCCGGCCGATCCGGGATTATTTCCCCGTCCGCGGCTACTTTGGTTAATCCGGAATTAGTCCACAAGAAGAGTCCAAATCCGGTACTGGAACGGGCCGCTTGAAATGCGACTTCGTCCTTCTGGTTGAAGAACCGCCTGCTCAGAAACACTCCGAAACTTCTCAGCGGCTGGGAAGACCCTGGGGCCAGGGAGCCCGCGGGAACAAGGGCGCTCAGTTTGCCGTCCCGGTACAGAAAAACGCCGCGATCAGCGTCGATGATACAAATACTGCCGCTGTTGTTGATTGCAAAAATCGGAGTGACCGAGGGGTTTGATAGCGCAAGATTTGCTCCTCCGGGAAGCGCATCTCCTTCCATCAGGATTTTCTTTATTCCTGCATCTTCCTTTAGGAAGAGACCCCAGCGCGAGTCGAGTGGCGTGCCCGCCGGCTCCCGCAAGCCTACAGTTGCGGAAAATGCGATCTGGTTTCTGTCGTTGCTGTACGACTCAAGGATTGAATGGAAAACCAACGAGCTCTGCGAACCCGGCACCGAATCTCCGGCGGCGACCTGCAGGCGGAGATCAAAGGTCCCGACAGCTAAGGCGCTGCGGGAAAGAAGGACTGCTGCAAGCAGAATACTGGTTCGACTGCCTGCGTTTCGAAGCCGAAACTCCATGCGCTCTCAAAAGCTCGCGACAAAATCCCGTTAAGGATGGCTTGTGGTTTTACAGAAGTGTAAGGATGCAAGCTCGCTCAAAAGGTCGCAAGTCAAGGGCTGGGGGCTAGGGGCCGGGGGCTGGGGATTGGAGGCTGGGGGTCGGGTGAAGGGTGAGGATGAAGGGTGAGGGTGAAGGATGAGGATGAAGGGTGAGGGTGAAGGATGAAGGGTCAGTTGTCAGCGGCCAATCTTTCTTGTCAAGGGGGGAATTTCGTAGTGGGTAAAGTATATTCTCAGAAGCCGCCGTGCTCTCGCTACGTAACTGCGATGGTCCAGTTTTTGCGAAGAATCTTCACAATAATTGTGGAATCTTCTTGACAGATGCAGTAGCGGCTCAACCCTTCACCCTTCACCCTTCACCCTTCACCCTTCACCCTTCACTCTTCACGCTTCACCCAGCCCCCAACCCCCTCACTCATACCGCAGCGATTCGATGGGGTCCATACGCGAAGCCCGAACGGCAGGCCACAGGCCGCTGAATAGACCAACGACTACCAGAATACTTGTGGCGGCCAGAAGGACGTCTGGTGATAGAAGCAAATAGATATCGGTTTGCCGCGTGGGATCCTCGATCAGCTCGGCCAGGAACGGGCGGGGGCCGATTAAACGCGTCAGTGCGTAGGAAGTCAACACACCAATGATGCCGCCCAGGAACGTGACAGTCATGGCTTCAAGCAAGAACTGAAACAGAATGTGCCGTCGCCGGGCTCCGAGCGCTTTACGAACTCCGATTTCCCGAGTTCTCTCGGTCACTGACACCAACATGATATTCATGACGCCGACGCCCCCGATCATCAGCGTCAAACTGCCGATGAAGATCAGGACCATCCTTAATCCATTGGTGATGCCGGCGATAATCTGGTTGTTTTCCACTGAGTCATTGATGCGGATGGCGCGATCGTCGCGTGGATCAAAGCGGTGGCGGGCAGCAAGCGTTTCACGCACTTGTTTCAGCGCGCGTGGTTGAACCGCTGGATTGATCGTCTGGATCACGAGATCGTCGACGAAGTCCTGGTTGAAGATCTGCTTGATGGACGTGTAAGGAACAAAAACGCTGTATTTGTCCGGGTAGAAGTATGAAGAGAGCTGCGGTTTCTTTACCAACACTCCGATGACTTCAAAGGAGAGTCCCCGGATGCGAACCGTCTGCCCCACGGCCAGGCTATTTCCGAAGAGTTTCCGCGCTACTTCCGATCCGATGAATGCTACGCGTCGTTGTTTCTCCACGTCCTCGGCATTGATAAAGCGTCCATTCTCGGGAATTTCACTCCGCATCAGCCCGTATTCGGGAGCCACGCCGCGCACGCCGGCCGTTGTCTGACGGTTACCATAGGTTAGAGGCTGCGATTCGAGATATTCCGGGCTGACGTATTTGATCAGGCCCAGTTCCCGGAGCGCTTCAGCATCTTCTTCTTTGAGACGGATACGCCGACCTGCGCGTTCTCCGCCGGCCTGCCTGCTGGTTTGCCCGGCCCAGATGACGGCCGTGCCGTTGGAAAAAGCGCTGGCAAATCCGACCTCGAGCGCCCGGTGAAAGCCGTTACCGTAAGCCATCAGCAGGACCACAGTCACAATTCCCCAGGAAATCCCCAGCATCGTGAGCGCCGCTCGGAATCGATGGCTGACAAGCGAATTGATGGCCTGGAGGAGCACTTCTTTTAAGAGCATGTTCTTATATCAGAGTCGGCAGGCGGTAGTAAGCAGTCGGCAGTAAGCAGTCGGCAGGAAAAAAGCGTCATTGGTCATTCGTCATTCGTCATTCGTCCTGCAACTGTTGGTCGGTTGGAACTGACTAATGACAAGTAACAAATGACCCTTTTCGCCTACCGACTGCTTACTGCCTCCTGCCGACTGCCTCCTGCCGACTGCCTCCTGCCTCCTGCCGACTGCCTCCTGCCGACTGCCTCCCGCCTCCTCACTTTTCTCACATCTCGTACCGCAGCGCTTCAATTGGAGGCAGTTCAGCGGCGCGCCGTGCCGGATAGATCGACGCTGCGACTCCGATGCACGTAAGCACGACGACTGCAAACGCTGTGGTTTGCCAGGTAATGACCATTCCTGAAAATCGCTCCGGCATCGGCAGCAGGTTTACCAACTTGCACAGGCCCAGACCTATCGAAAAACCGAGCAGACCGCTAAACAGTGTCAGGAAGAGCCCTTCAAAGAAAAATTGCTTCAGTATGTCTCGAGGCGTCGCGCCGAGCGCTTTGCGGATTCCGATCTCGTGCGTGCGTTCTCTGACCGCAACCAGCATGATGTTCATCACGCCGATCCCTCCGAGGGCCAAAGTGATGATGCTGACCGCGACGAAAAATTCCTTCATCGCTTCAGTCATCTTTGAAAACATGATTGATGAGATGGCCGTGTTCCACATCGAGACCGCTTCCAGGTCCCGGGAATCGAAACCGTGCCGCCTTCCCAGTATTTCGCGAATTTCGTACTCTACCGGGCTGCGCCCCTCCAGCCATCCCGTGCTTCCCTCGCGATCCACGATGCGCCGCATTTCGTCGGCAACGTGACGGTAAGGGACGACGATGATGGCCGAAATGGAGTCCTGCGTAAAAACATCGGCGGCCAGCGGGAAATCTTTTCGCATCGTCTCATAGGGAATGAAGAGCCGCATGTTGTCTTCACCCGTGTAATTGGAATCCTGCTCTTTTTTGCGAATCCTTCCAATGATGGTATAGGGCATACCGCTCAGCGTGACCTGGCTCCCAACAGGATCTCGGTCGGCAAACAACTGCTTGGACGCATGAAATCCGATGAGGACTACGCGCCGGGTCTGCTGGCAGTCTGTCTCATTGATCAAACGGCCCCGGTCAACTTCGAGCGTCCGGATGTACTGAAAGATGGGCCAGATGCCGCTCATCTGCAGCGAAGCTGCGTTAAAGGCGCTCTTTGTGGCGACTCCGCCCCGCATCAGCTCCGGGCTGACAAATTCCAGCATCTTGGAACGTTCCTTGAGCGCGTCGACATCCTGGATGGTGAGCCGGATGGGACGCCCTGCGCGCTCTCCTCCTGCCTGCAGGCTGGTGCGGCCGTTGCGAATGATAATGATGTTCTTTCCGAGCTCCTCCATCACCTTTTTGTTCCCCTGCTGGAAACCATCGCCGACCGCCGAGAGAATCACAATCGAGATGACTCCCCACATGATGCCGAACATTGTAAGAAAGCTGCGCAGCTTGTTGGCTCTCAGATTGGAGAAGACTTGGACTAAAAGTTCACGCATATTTTCAGCATTAGGCCGAAATCGTCATCGGTCATCGGTCATCAGTCATCGGTGAAGAGTTACCGGTTAATGGTGTCTAAAAAAATAACGCGCAGTCGCAGGCCCGAAGGGCCGCCATTGGGTAGGCCCGCCCGTCAGCCGGACTATTTACAAACGTTCACCACAAAGGCACAGAGAACACAAAGTTAGCACAGAGAGCGGGGCTGAATCTTAAAGTACGAAGACTCGTCAAAGTAAATCTCTGTGAATCCTCCGTGACCTTTGTGACTCTGTGGTGAAGAATTCAACGAGAATCAACGATGACCGATGACCGATGACTCTCAGGACTATTGCAGAACAACTTTGTCGCCGAGATTCAGCCCTGCCAGCACTTCGGTCCGCGTCCCGTTGCTAATTCCGGTCTTGATCGAAATCTTCTTGCGTCCAGTCTGGGAAACGGGGTCGGGCACTTCCACCGACGCATTTCGCTTTGCATCGTAAATGATGGCACTTTCGGGAATGGTCAATGACCCCTTGTGCTCTTCCAACACGATTTCGGCATTGGCGGTCATGTTGGCCCGCAGCTCGCCTCCAGGATTGTCGATCGAGACTTTCACCTCGAAATTGATGACGTTGTCCTTCTCCACCCCCAGGGGCGAAATTTGTGTGACGCGGCCCTCAAACTGACGGTTCTTGAAAGTCTCGACTCGAATACGCGCCGGCTGGCCGAGGCGCACCACGCCGATGTCGGCTTCGTCCACTTTTCCGCGGACGAAAACCTGGCGAATATCGCCCAGAACCATTATTGGTGTCGCAGCCGCGCCCATATTCAGGATAGAGGACACCGGGCTTCCGACTTCAACATCACGCGAAAGCACCATTCCGTTGATGGGCGATCGGATGGTGGCGTTGTTTAGTTCCTCCTGAGCACGATCCACGGCGGCTTGCGCTTGGGCCACGTCCGCTTGTGCCTGCGCTATGCGCGCCTGGCTCACGCTTAATTGAGAACGCGCCACGTTCTGGCGATTCTCCGCTTGCTCCAAATTAGTGCGCGCCTCATCATACGACTGCTGCGGAACCAGCCCATCCTTGAATAGCTGTTCGGCGCGCTGCAGATTGCGCCTGTAGAACGGGACATCCGGGCCTTCCGCCTCAACTTTGTTCTTTTCATACTGAGCCTGTGCTGCCTTCTGATTTGCCTGCGCGCTCATCATGCCGGCACGGGCCTCACGCAGCCGTGCGGCCAGGTTTTCCTTGTCCAGTTCCGCAAGGACCTGCCCTTCGCGGACTAGGTCTCCCGCCTCCACTTTCAGTTCTTTAATGATTCCGTTTGCCTTGGATTTAATTTCGACCTTGGAAATCGGTTCGATACGGCCGGTCGCGACCACCGAACGAGCCAGATCGCCCCGCTCTACGGCCGCCAGCCGGGAAGGATCAATGGTGTTCTTAGGCCGGGAGATGACAGTGAAGCTGTACACACCCAGCCCGCCAATGACAATCAATACGAGCAGCCAGAGCAGGATTTTCCGAGATTTCTTGCGAGCCATTGTTCCTCAGTTAGATGCGTAAGATTATGCCTTGTGTTCAATTGTTACCGATCCATACGGAATGGCTAAAGGGAAGGTTCAGGGAAAAACGAGGTTTATTGACATGTTCCTGCGACCTCTGCGTCGTAAGTTCAAGGCACCCGCAGAGCCGCGACCGGAAGGGAGCGGCGCGCCGATATCAGTTGTCTGCGCCATTTGGAACGACTAGCAAATATGCCGATGGCAGTACTTTTAAGCAAACGTTTTGGGCCGTACAGCCGTTCAACGTCGGCTTAGTGCGTTTGTCGGCGTTATGGCGTATTGCAAACAACACTCTTTGGCGCGCCGCTCCCTTCC
>DASYPF010000153.1:0-4777 GCA_036006905.1 Acidobacteriota bacterium | reverse complement strand
CTAAAGCCTGGCAGGCGATAAGTCCGTTGGAACGGGCTCACCGTTTTTTCTTTTTCAGAAATGCCAACATACACTTTCGAGATTACTCGTTCCCAAGCTGCTGGAGCGAAAAGACGGCTGGACATTTTTCAGATCTCCCTGGAAGAAAGGATGACCGTTCTGGACGCGTTATTCGAAATCCAGCGAAAGCACGACGTGTCGCTCGCGTTCCGTTGTTCCTGTCGGGTGGGAATGTGCGGCACGTGCGCCGTTTATGTAAATCGCGTCCCGCGGCTGGCCTGCAGGACACGCGTCAGTATCCTGGCATCAAAGGAGGTCACCGTCGGGCCGCTTCCTCATCTTCCGGTCATCAAAGATTTGGTTGTTTCCATGGATCCATTTTTTGATCACTGGAAGAAAATTCTGCCGGCATTTCATCCGTCAGCTGATTTGTCAGAGCTGGCGCGGATTCCCGTCGACTCTGAGTTCTTCCGCCAGACGGAGCGTAAACGTGATTGCATTACCTGCGGGGCCTGCTTCAGCGCGTGCGGAATCAAAGCATCCAGCGACCAGTATCTCGGACCGGCAGCCATCAACAAAGCATTCCTGCGTCTGATGGATCCCCGCGACAGTGCGGTAGACGAGCGGCTGCGAGTCTTGAACGATGATTATGGCGGAATCTGGAGATGCCATACCCAGTTTAACTGCGTTACGGTTTGTCCTAAAGGAATAAATTTGACCGACTCGATCGGGCGGCTGAAAAGAGCCATGTTGCGTCCGGCAAAGTTTAAGAAAGTAGTATGCGGATAATCATCCGGCATGTTCTGGACAAGTATCGTCGCCCGTACTCGGGAACCCTGGCATGGCTGATTCAACGGGTAACGGGAATCCTGTTATTGTTTTACTTATTGCTCCACGTCCGAACGGTGCACAAGTTAAGCGAAGGGCCGGACGCTTTTAACGCCGCGATGGCTCTATTCCGGCATCCTTTTTTCAAGTTGCTTGAAATCGCGCTTCTCGGGACGGTGATCCTCCACGCGCTTAACGGGCTGCGCATTACGCTAATCGATTTGGGAATCGGACAGGAAAGACAACGTGAACTTTTTTGGGGGTTGTCACTGGCATTAGGAGCGCTGGTGTTTCTGGCGGGTGCGATCCCGATTTTCTTGTTTGCGATTTTGAAAATATAGGCGGTGGTCCGTTGTCCGTGGTCCGTTGTCCGGTTCGCTATCGGCAATCAACAGCGCTGTCTAGAACGGATTGGCAATCTATCCTTTGATTACTGAATGCCAAACAACTAACGACGAACCACGGACAACTGACCACGGACCACGGACAACGGACCACTGACATAAACATGATCCGAAGCGCGATTGACTGGCACCTTCAACGAATCACCGGCGCTTTACTGTTGGTCCTCCTGGTGGCTCATTTCTGGGTGGAGCATTACATGGCGGTGCCCTTGCGAAGAGGCGAGCTCACGTATCAGATCATCCTCTCCAGGATTTCAAATCCCTACTGGCAGGCGATCGATATCTCTTTTTTGCTGGTCGCCCTTTATCATGGCCTAAACGGTGTGCGGAGCATCATTCTCGATTACAGCAAGATCGGCAAGCCGGCAGCTCGCTTTTGCACCGCGCTCTTGGTGCTAGTTGGCTTGCTCTGGGCATATTGGGGGATTGAGGCGTTTCGCAGATTATGAGGTTGGCTGTGGTCCGTTGTCAGTTGTCCGTGGTCAGTCACCGGTCTCGGGTTCCGGGTTCGGGGTTCCGAGTTTCAAGTTTCAGTGGAACTCGAAGAGGGAACCCAGAACTCGGAACCCGAGACCCGGAACCCGAGACCCTGAACCCAACAACTGACAACGGACCACGGACAACTGACAACGCACAACGGACAACTGACAATGATGCTCACCATCGAAGAATTCTATACCGACATCTTGATCATTGGGGCAGGCGGCGCGGGACTGCTCGCTGCCCTGCATGTGCATGAAAAAGACAAGCGCCTCAACATCATTATTGTCGTCAAGGGCCTGCTGGGCCAGAGCGGCTGCACGCGAATGGTGCAAGGCGGGTACAACGCCGTCCTCAATCCAGCAGACTCTCTGCAGCGTCATTTCGAAGACACCATTCGTGGCGGGGCCTTTCTCAACAATCAGGAGCTTGCTTGGGCTCTGGTGGAAGACGCTCCGCAGCGGATTCTGGAACTGGAAAACAAAGTAGGCTGTTTGTTCGACCGGCGGGCCGACGGCACCATTCACCAAAAACCGTTCGCGGGCCAGTCGTTTGACCGCACCGTACACAAGGGAGATCTGACCGGCATTGAAATCATGTCTAACCTCCGGGACTATGTGCTGGAGCATGAACTGACAGTGCTGGAAGAATACCGCGGTCTGGACCTACTGACAGATGGCGATCAGGTCTCGGGAGCGCTGCTGTTGGATATTCGCAGCGGAAAATTCGCAGCTGTCCGCGCCCCAGCCACTTTGATTTGCACCGGCGCCGGCGCGACGATGTATCGCATTTCTTCACCATCGCTGGAAAAGGCTGGAGACGGAATGGCGATGGCCTATCGGGCGGGCGCCGAGTTTGTGGACATGGAGATGATGCAGTTTCATCCCACCGGGCTTTTGGTTGGGAATTCCGTAGCCACCGGAGGCCTTCTGGAAGAGGGGCTACGTGGAGCAGGCGCCCGGCTCTATAACGGATTGGGTGAGCGTTTCATGTCCAGGTACGATCCGCAGCGCATGGAACGCGCCACGCGCGACGTCATCTCCCGCAGCAGTTACCTGGAAATCATGGAAGGACGCGGCACAGCCAGCGGCGGAGTTTCGCTGGATGCAAGTCACCTGGGTGAAGATTTCCTACTGCGCAATTTCCCCGGCATGGTGGAACGCTGCGGAGACTACGGCTTCGATTTGCTGCACGAGAGAGTTGAAGTATCGCCAAGCGCTCACTATCACATGGGAGGGGTAAGAATCGATCTTCATTGCCGCTCGAGCCTGAAAGGACTCTTTGTAGCCGGCGAAGACGCAGGCGGCGTGCACGGAGCAAATCGCCTCGGCGGAAATGGAGTAGCAGACTCGATTGTTTTTGGCGGGCGGGCGGGCGATGCCATGGTCGATGACTCGGCCACACGGCGGCCGGCGCAAATTTCCGCTGCCCAGGTTCGCGACTTGGCGGAGCGCTGGCTCCAGCCTCGGCATCGAGACGCAGGAGAAGATGTATTCCTTCTGCGCCAGCGGCTCGAGGATCTGATGTGGGAAAAAGTGGGGATTGTCAGAAACGGTGCTGGCCTGCAGGCAGCCCTGTCGGAATTGCAATCACTCCGGCAGCGCACTGAAGACGGAAGAGCGCGCGGCGCAAACGCTTTCAATCAGGAGTGGAACGAGGCGATAAACGTGATCAATTTAACACTAGTTGCGGAAATGATCGCGCGCAGCGCGCTGCTGCGCGGGGAAAGCCGCGGCGCCCATTACCGGACCGATCACCCTGTCTCGCGCTCCGAGTGGTTGAAGAACATCTGCGTGATTCCCGAAAACGGCGAAATGAAACTGTTTTGCAGGCCGGTGGAATTTACGCGGCTTAAGCCGGGAAACGAACAAATCCTACCTTAGTGTCCTTTGTGTCCTGGGTGGTCAAAAAGCTTTTCACCACAAAGGACACAAAGGGCACCAAGGGTATTAGGCAAGGGATCGGCGCTACATTATCTCAAACGGTGTATCATTGCTGTTGGAGAATGCAATGGAAACGCTTTACGACACGATCGAAGAAGTCGCCAGAAATCTTTATGTGAAGGCTCTGAGAGATATTCCCCAGGATGTTCGCGCCGCGCTGCGCCGGAGCTTGCGAATAGAAAAGGAAAGTGGAAATCAGACTGCTACTCAGGTTCTCACAACCATTGACGAAAACATCGCGGTAGCGGATACGCAGAGGACACTGGTCTGCCAGGACACCGGGCTTCCTTTATATAAGGTGCTCATCGGCACCAAGCTTGGCCTGCACATCCCGGAAGTCAAAATGCGGATCCGCAAGGCTTGCGAAAGAGCTACCAGGGACTATCCATTGCGCTCGAACACCGTGCATCCGTTGACGCGCCAGAACACTCACACCAATACCGGCGAAGGGATCCCGATTATCAAGCTGGACTTCGCTCCCGACTCGGATCGCATTGCAATGCAGATGGCCCCGAAGGGATCCGGATCGGAAAACATGAGCTTTCTGAAAATGCTTAATCCCGCCGAAGGGATCAAAGGCATAAAGAGATTCGTACTCGAGTGCGTTTTTGAGTCCGGCGCGCGGCCTTGCCCTCCCGTCATTGTGGGAATCGGGCTGGGCGGGACTTCCGACGTGGCGATGACTCTGGCTAAGGAAGCGAGCACGTTTCGCAAAATCGGCTCTTCCAATTCGGATCCTCAGGCGGCGGCGCTGGAAAAAGAATTGTTGGATAAGATCAATCAGACCGGCATCGGGCCGCAAGGCTTGGGTGGTATTACTACGGCGCTGGCCGTTCATATTGAATGGGCCCACACCCACATCACTCAGAATCCAGTTGCTGTCAACCTTCAATGCTGGCGAGGCGAGCGCGCGGAGGCGGTGATTGAGAGGGATGGAAGAGTTTGTTACGGGTCGTGAGTTTGTTGTCCGTGGTCCGTGGTCCCGTTGTCAGTTGCATTTGGTCCCCAGGGCAACAGGTCCACAGGTCCACAGGTCGACAGGTCTACAGGTCACAGGTCACAGGTCATCAGGTCAACAGGTCAAGAGTGACGGTTCTGGGGGTCTCCGGACTTGGTGACTGA